>NZ_JBKORF010000063.1:0-70132 GCF_047314685.1 Shewanella sp. BJSY2023SW001 | reverse complement strand
CACCAATTATCGCTTAGGTAAGGAGGTGATCCAGCCCCAGGTTCCCCTAGGGCTACCTTGTTACGACTTCACCCCAGTCATGAACCACACCGTGGTAAACGCCCTCCCGAAGGTTAAGCTATCTACTTCTGGTGCAGCCCACTCCCATGGTGTGACGGGCGGTGTGTACAAGGCCCGGGAACGTATTCACCGTGGCATTCTGATCCACGATTACTAGCGATTCCGACTTCATGGAGTCGAGTTGCAGACTCCAATCCGGACTACGACCGGCTTTATGAGATTAGCTCCACCTCGCGGCTTCGCAACCCTCTGTACCGACCATTGTAGCACGTGTGTAGCCCTACTCGTAAGGGCCATGATGACTTGACGTCGTCCCCACCTTCCTCCGGTTTATCACCGGCAGTCTCCCTAAAGTTCCCGGCATTACCCGCTGGCAAGTAAGGATAGGGGTTGCGCTCGTTGCGGGACTTAACCCAACATTTCACAACACGAGCTGACGACAGCCATGCAGCACCTGTCTCAGAGTTCCCGAAGGCACCAATCCATCTCTGGAAAGTTCTCTGGATGTCAAGAGTAGGTAAGGTTCTTCGCGTTGCATCGAATTAAACCACATGCTCCACCGCTTGTGCGGGCCCCCGTCAATTCATTTGAGTTTTAACCTTGCGGCCGTACTCCCCAGGCGGTCTACTTAATGCGTTAGCTTGAGAGCCCAGTGTTCAAGACACCAAACTCCGAGTAGACATCGTTTACGGCGTGGACTACCAGGGTATCTAATCCTGTTTGCTCCCCACGCTTTCGTGCCTGAGCGTCAGTCTTTGTCCAGGGGGCCGCCTTCGCCACCGGTATTCCTCCAGATCTCTACGCATTTCACCGCTACACCTGGAATTCTACCCCCCTCTACAAGACTCTAGTTTGCCAGTTCGAAATGCGGTTCCCAGGTTGAGCCCGGGGCTTTCACATCTCGCTTAACAAACCGCCTGCGCACGCTTTACGCCCAGTAATTCCGATTAACGCTCGCACCCTCCGTATTACCGCGGCTGCTGGCACGGAGTTAGCCGGTGCTTCTTCTGCGAGTAACGTCACAGATGTAAGGTATTAACTTACACCCTTTCCTCCTCGCTGAAAGTGCTTTACAACCCGAAGGCCTTCTTCACACACGCGGCATGGCTGCATCAGGGTTTCCCCCATTGTGCAATATTCCCCACTGCTGCCTCCCGTAGGAGTCTGGGCCGTGTCTCAGTCCCAGTGTGGCTGATCATCCTCTCAGACCAGCTAGGGATCGTTGCCTAGGTGAGCCATTACCTCACCTACTAGCTAATCCCACCTGGGCTTATCCATCAGCGCAAGGCCCGAAGGTCCCCTGCTTTCCCCCGTAGGGCGTATGCGGTATTAGCAGTCGTTTCCAACTGTTATCCCCCACAAATGGGCAAATTCCCAGGCATTACTCACCCGTCCGCCGCTCGTCATCTTCAAAAGCAAGCTTTTGAAATGTTACCGCTCGACTTGCATGTGTTAGGCCTGCCGCCAGCGTTCAATCTGAGCCATGATCAAACTCTTCAATTAAAGTTTTGGTTGATTCCGAAGAATCGACTCAATGAATTCTGTTCGTATGAACACTCTTCATCGAGTTAAATCGTTTTGTCGATTTCTCAATGCCTGTGAGTGTCCACACAGATTTGCTTGTTTATCTTGTTAAAGAGCAATCCCTTAGACGCTGTGGTCATCGGGTCAGGGCTGCGTATTCTACGCTTTCCTGTTGCGGCGTCAAGAGGTATTTACCATCTTTTTTCGCCTGTCGTTGAAAGGACTCAAGAGCCTCTTTTCTTCGACCCTGTCACGTCTTTCGCGTTGCCGCTGTGCCGTGTCAGTGGGAGCGCATTATAGGGAGCCTGAACTTTTGTGCAAGGGGGATTTTTGCAAAACCACACCAAGCGAACACTATTTAGGCATTACCAGGTTACTGTCAACTTTTAAGCAACACAGACATTACCCTAAAGTCCCTTTTCATCTCGATGAGTAACTTGAACCAACTGAGATGGCTATGCAAACTGACTTGCTCACTAACCTGAGTTGCTCGTCAAAAGGCTATTTCACTCAAGGTGGGATCTAGGTTTAGCACATATTTCGCCGCTTTGCAGAGTAAAAGCCTTTTGAAATGGCAGCCCAAAGTTATCATTATCACGAGAGAATCATGACTTGAGCTTGTCTAGACTCGCTTTATCTCCCGTATCTTCTTTTTCTTCGGCGCTTTCTTTGTTATCGCTATCTCTATTATCTCGGGCATGGGAAGTGGGAGAACCCTCTGCACTTGATGCTTTGCCATCACTGTCATCTGTCTCATCGTCATCACCCAAAACGTGAGACACCTTGAGTTTTCTAACGCTGCGAATGGTAACCACAGGCCCCGAGAGAGCATAGAGATAAAACAGCAGACAGAGAATTAATGCAGGTTCGACCGAGATCACCACAAATACGGCCACTACCAGCAGAATCACCAGGAAGTTCACCTTGCCACGCCAATCGACTTCTTTAAAGGAGTGATAGCGGAAATTACTCACCATCAACAGACCGGCAACGGCCGTGACCAGAGCCACCAATATACCTATATCATGCCCTGAGACGCCGTAGCCCTGCCCCAGCCAGACACTGCCGGCAATAAGAGCCGCTGCGGCCGGACTGGCAAGCCCTTGGAAGAAACGTTTATCGGCCACTCCTACTTGGGTATTGAAGCGCGCCAGACGCAAGGCAGCCCCGGCGCAATAGATAAACGCCGCCAACCAACCTATTTTGCCCAATTCAGAAAGCCCCCAGTTATAGGCTATCAAGGCCGGAGCCATACCGAAGGACACCATATCTGCCATCGAGTCGTACTCGGCACCAAAGGCACTCTGAGTGTTGGTCAAACGCGCCAGACGACCATCCAGTCCATCAAATAACATGGCAACAAACACAGCAATAGCCGATGCCTCAAAGTGCCCATTCATGGAAGCGATAACAGCATAGAAGCCCGAGAACAATCCTGCCGTTGTCATCAGATTGGGTAACAGATAGATACCACGGGTTTTTATTGTTGGCTTGGATAAATTTTGCATACACTTAACCTGATGGTGTAATCAAACTCATAACGGCAAAGATAACACACTTGCTCAGACAAGCTCACCCTGCAGAAACGGAAACAAACAATGATAAGGATCAGCCTATTTATGGCTCTGCTGGCATTACTCGGAGCCAACGCTGCCTCGGCAACCCCCATTTATACTTGGGTCGATGAAAATGGCGTCACCCACTACAGCCAGGAGCCGCCGCCACAACAGCAAGCCACCGAACTGGACAGCCAAAATCTGCAACCCGCCAGAATCGGCACGGTCGCGCCGCAGCGAAAAGATGACATTGTGCTGGAGACTGAGTCTGAGAAACAGGCCAAATTGCTCAAGGAGAAAGATGCAGTCCAGGCTCAGGCTATATGCGATAAGGCCAAATTCCAATTGGATGTCCTCAATACCCACACCAGGCTACAACGTAAAGATGATGTCTCAGGTGAAATGATTAAGATGACTGAAGAAGAACGGCAGGCGCAGATAAAGGAGCAGCAGGAAAGAATTCGGCTGTTTTGCCAAAGAAACTAGCCAGCAAGGCCAGAGTAGAATAGGTTCTAGTAGCAAAAAGGAGCGCCGAAGCGCTCCTTGTTATTCCCGGAGTCGACTTACTTAACGAAGTCTACACCCAGTTTGATATCCGCCTTCAAGGTATCCAGCATGGCATCACGGGCGTTGGCTTCAAACGCGCTCAGTTCACCATATGGCAAAACCTTTTCGATACCATTTTTGCCGAGTACCACTGGCTGGGCAAAAAATTCAGCGTGTTCACTGCCACCGTCTACATAGGCGCACTCGATCACATTGGCTTCACCCTGCAGACCGCGGATCAGCGACAGACCGAAACGGAAAGCGGCCTGGCCCATGGACAGAGTCGCGCTGCCGCCACCGGCTTTGGCTTCAACCACTTCAGTACCGGCGTTTTGAATACGCTTGGTCAGGGCAGCAACTTCTTCATCGGAGAAGCTGACACCTTCAACCTGAGACAACAGAGGCAGAATGGTCACACCGCTGTGGCCGCCAATCACATTGACTTTAACATCGGCAACATTCAACCCTTTGGCTTCGGCGATAAAGGTTTCAGAGCGGATGACATCGAGAGTCGTCACACCGAATAGACGGTTCTTGTCGTAAACACCGGCTTTTTTCAGTACTTCAGCCGCAATGGCCACAGTGGTGTTCACTGGGTTGGTGATGATACCGATCAGCGCCTTGGGACAAGTCGCAGCCACCTTTTCAATCAGGTTACGGACGATACCGGCATTGATATTGAACAGATCAGAACGATCCATGCCAGGCTTACGGGCAACACCGGCAGAGATCAGCACCACATCAGCACCTTCCAGTGCAGGTGTTGGGTCTTCACCGGCAAAACCTTTAACTTCAACTGCTGTCGGGATATGACTCAGATCCACGGCAACCCCAGGCGTTACGGGGGCGATATCATAGAGTGACAGCTGAGAGCCGGCAGGTAATTGGGTTTTCAACAGAAGGGCAAGAGCCTGGCCAATACCACCAGCAGCACCTAGTACAGCAACTTTCATAGTTATCTCCGTCAATTCTCGGAATTATGTGTGACATAGATCTAATTCTGTGATGGCGCAACATTAAAGGATCGTCACAAAAATAGCAATTATCCCTTAGTCATATGACTCTGCTTCATCAAAAGCTGAATTAACTTCAGCATTTGCTCTCGCCTACTGAGGCTTCTTTTACCCAACAAATGACCCAAACTGCATTTTTATGCAGGCATCTTGGGTATTTGTTGACACTTACCCGTTTGATATGCAGAATGAGCGAGATTTTCTGAATAACGACAGAAGAAGATAATGCAAGCAAGCAAAAATCAGGATGAGCTAATCAGAACCTTCAAGGCTCTGCTTAAAGAGGAGCGCTTCGGCTCCCAGAGTGAAATAGTCAATGCACTGCAAGCCGAAGGCTTTGCCAATATCAACCAGTCCAAAGTCTCGCGCATGCTGAGCAAGTTCGGTGCCGTGCGCACCCGTAACGCCAAGCAGGAGATGGTCTACTGCTTACCGGCCGAACTTGGGGTGCCAACTGCCGGCAGCCCACTGAAGAATCTGGTATTGGATGTGGATCATAACCAAGCCATGATAGTGGTACGTACCAGCCCGGGGGCGGCGCAGTTAATTGCCAGGCTGTTGGACTCCATCGGCAAGCCAGAAGGTATTCTGGGCACTATTGCCGGTGATGATACTATCTTTATCTGCCCTTCCAGCATCAAGACCATTGATGAAACGCTGGAAACAGTCAAATCACTGTTCAATTACACAGACTAAGTTGAACATTTCATAAAAAAACGCCCCTCAATGAGGGGCGTTTTTGTCGCTATCGCGTTATTAATCATCAAACTGGATCATAAAATCCAGAGATGGGGCAAAGAAAGAGGAACCTGTTACCGCCTGAGTAAAGTGCATCAGGTGATCATGGTGTCCTTCTCCGTCACCGAAAACCATACTGTGAAGCATCTTTTCGAAATGGCTTGGTGTCTTACAAGTAGAGATAAACATCAATCCCTGTTGTTTGACTGAACCATAGGGCATGCTCTGACGCAGGATCTCCATCGACTCACCATTGTCATACTTGAGATTTACCCGCTTGATATGCGCCGTCAGCGGTTTGTCTTCCGAGGCGTACTCTATGTTGTCCTGCTTGGTGCGACCTATGATGTCTTCCTGCTTTTTCTGCGGCAGTCTGTGCCACTTACTCAAATTGTGGACATATTTCTGTACATGAATGTAGCTACCGCCGCGAAATGCATCGTCTTCATCCCCTACCAGGGCCACAGCTTGACGACCTCTGCCCTTGGGGTTTTCTGTGCCATCGACAAAACCGGTCAGATCGCGGCTGTCCATAAAGCGGAACCCGCGCTCCTCCTCCTCCAGTTCGGCCAACCCTTCCAGCATTTCGTTGACCTCATTGGCCACCAGATGAAGAATATCCAGGCGATCACAACGCAGGTGAATAAAGATATCGAACTCTATCGCCGGCGCATCCCGGTTACCCGACTCCATCGCGGGGAATGGCTTGAGTTCAGCCGGTCTGCTTCCCGGATAGAGGTGATCCCAAAAGTTGGCACCAATCGCCACAAAGGCATTAAAGGCACTGTCGGCATACTGATCTGCCAGCTCATACAAATACTGGGCAACATTGGCCAGACAAGGGCGCAGTTGTGACTCCCCGCCTTCGTTGGCATTGAACATCAGATAAACACTGTGCAGATTTCCCTCTGCGCAGATCCCCAGCTGTTCCCGTGGCATAACCTGTGTATCCATTTGCAATCTACCCTTTCAGATTAATTCATCTTCGGCCTTATTATCCGCAACTTGAGCATTAATTTGAATTAGCTCACGCACGTTTTTGCCGATTACTTTCAATAACCTGATGCTTGTCCGTCTTTACGGGACTCGGACGCTCCCCGATAAACGCCACTTTCAACATTAACGCCTATGGCCTGATAACCACCGAAAGCCCCGAGAGAATCACTTAAAGTATGCCCCTTTTTCATCAGCTCACGGCGGGTTTCCATGGAAAAGCCCGACTCGAGGCTGATATAACCGCCATCTGTCATCTGCTCGCCGGTCGGTTGGCTGGAACCTGTATGCAATATTCTCGGAGCATCGCCCGCCTCCTGCAGGTTGAGGCCAAAATCAATCAGATTAATCATGATCTGGGCATGCATCTGGGGTTGGGTGGCTCCCCCCATGACACCAAAGCTGAGCCAGGGCTTGCCATCTTTGGTGACAAAGGCCGGAATTATGGTATGAAACGGTCTTTTACCCGGTGCATAGGAATTGGCACGCCCGGGAGTGAGATCAAACAGTTGGCCTCTGTCCTGAAGCACAAATCCCAAATCCGGAGGCGTCATGCCTGAGCCCATGCCACGATAATTGCTCTGGATGAGGGACACCATATTGCCTTCTTTATCGGCGGTAGTGAGATAGATGGTATCACCGTGTAAAAGATTGGGATTACCCGGCTCAACACTGGCGGCGGCTTTGTCAGCATCGATAAGCTTGGCTCTGGCGTAGTTGTATTCTTTGGAGATAAGTGACGCTACCGGCACTTTGGCAAAGTCCATGTCAGCGTAGAACTTGGCTCGGTCGGCAAACGCCAGCTTTTTTGCTTCCACGAAATGATGCACATATTCGGCGCTGTCCAGCCCCATGGCCTTGAGATTAAATGGCTCCAGGGTTTTAAGGATCTGCAGTGCCGCTATCCCCTGGCCGTTGGGGGGCAGCTCCCAGATATCATAGCCCCGATAATTAACCGATACAGGTTCAACCCACTCACTCTTGTGAGAAGCGAGATCTTCATAGGAAAGATAACCGCCCTGTTGTTGCATATAGGCGGCAATACTGCGGGCTATCTCTCCTTTGTAAAAGACGTCCCTGCCCCCCTTGGCAATTTTTTCATAGCTGTTGGCCAAAGCCGGATTTCGAAACAATTCACCGACGGCCGGCATGCGGCCGCCTGGCATATAGGTTTCTTTAAACCCCGGGTATTTGGCCAGCTTGTCACCGCTTCGCGCCAGATAGAAGGCGATGAGCTCGGAAACCGGAAATCCTTCACGGGCATAATGAATAGCCGGCGCCAGGTTATCCTTCATGGGCAATTTGCCGAACTTGTCATGCAGTTCATACCAGCCATCCACGGCACCGGGCACGGATACGGGCAAAGGTCCATAAGGCGGCAGATGCTCAAGCCCTTTTGCCTTGAGCATCTCCAGCGTCAGAGAAGCCGGACTGCGGCCAGAGGCATTAAGCCCATAGAGCCGCTGCTCTTTGGCGCTCCAGACAATGGCAAAAAGATCGCCGCCTATGCCAGAACCAGTAGGCTCCACCAACCCCAGCATGGCATTGGCGGCAATCGCGGCATCCACGGCGCTGCCACCTTGTTTGAGAATATCGACCGCCACCTGAGTCGCCAGTGGTTGGCTGGTTGCCGCCATACCATTAACCGCATAGACTTCAGAGCGGCTCGCAAAGGCCGCGCCCGTGATTCTATCCATCGCCATGCTTCCCGTGCTGCAGCAAACAGCCAAACTCCCGATGACGCCGAGTAACAGCTGACGACATGAGCTGTTGCTGATATTCCGTATCCCTTGTGCGTCCTGCATTTTATTATTGCTGTGGTTATGCATCTCGCCTCCGCTCTCATCCCGGAGCGGCGCATGGGCGAGTCCGGGGTTCAGTGAATACCTATGGTGAATTCAATCAAACCGATTGTTTGGTATAACACAGAGACAAACAAATTATCACCCACAGCAAACTTATGAAACAATTGTTGTTAACAGCCATTACCGAACAACACCAGCGGATGTTCCAGTGTCGACAGCCTGACTCTCTGCCCTGGAGAAAACTGTACCTGATGACTACGGACCTCTAGAGTGACGCCCTCTTGCTGCACATCATAATGGCAAACATTGCCCAGAAAACGCCGCTCGGTAACCACGGCCAGCCCCTGTTCGTCGGGTTGTAACTCCAACTGCTGTGGCCGCAGCAACAACTCACCCTGCCAGTTCAGTGGCAAACCATGGGGCAAAGAGCTCTTAAGGCGGCCGATTTGAGTATCGACACAGTGCTCGCAGCTGACCTTGGCCTTAAGATAATTACCACTGCCGAGAAAGTCCGCCACATAGCGATTGACCGGGTTGGCATAGAGAGTTTCGGCACTGCCTTGCTGCACTATTTTTCCATCTTCAAACAGCGCCAGGGTATCGGCAAAAACAAAGGCCTCATCCTTACTGTGGGTCACAAATACGGCGCTGACGTTACGGCTCTTGAGGATCGCGCGAATCTCCAGCATCAGCTCGCCGCGTACCTGGGCGTCTATATTGGAGAAGGGTTCATCCAACAACAGCAGTTCAGGTTCATAGGCAAGCGCCCTGGCAATCGACACCCTCTGTTGTTGACCGCCGGACAACTCGTGGGGATACCGTTCACCAAGCCCCGGGAGCTTGACCAAATCCAACATCTCCTCGAGCCGGCTCAGGCGCTGCGCCTTGTTCAACCCCTTGACACCAAAGAGGATATTCTGCGCGACCGTCAAGTGGGGAAACAGGGCATAGTCCTGAAAGATCATCCCCACGCCACGCTCCTCTCCAGGAACCTGCAGCTTATCCGTGGTTACTGCACGGCCGCTGATATGAATTTCACCGGCGGAGACCGGCTGCAGTCCGGCAATGGCTCTGAGCAGAGTCGTTTTACCACAACCACTGGGTCCGAGCAGGGCGGCAATTTCACCGGCTTGCAAAGTAATGCTCAGCCCTTTGAGCACCTGCTGGGCGCCATAATGGCTATGGAGTTGCTTGACACTCAGGGTCGACATCAGTTGTTTTGCTCCAGCGAACGGTTGAGATAAATCAAGGGCACCAGCCCCACCAACACAATAACAATAGCCGCCAACGCCCCCTGCTCCAACTGCTCATCGGAGACGTATTGGAACACTTGGGTGGCCAGGTTGTGAAACCCGACAGGGCTTAGCAACAAGGCAGCCGGCAACTCTTTCATCGCCTCGATAAATACCAGCAGCAGAGCGGCAAAAATACCGCTGCGCAGCAGTGGCAGATGGATTAATGCCAGTACTTTACCCGGTGTCTTGCCCAGGCTGATGGCCGCCATGTCAAGAGAAGGCGACAGCCGTTTGTAACTGCTCTCTATGCTGCCGATGGCGATGGCGGCAAAGCGAATACAAAACGCCAGCACCAGGGCGGCGATACTGCCGGTGAACAAGAGCCCCGGGCCTTGACGCTCGAACAGAGCGTAGAGATCATCGATTCTGAAATCGAGCCAGGTCAGCGGAATAAGCACGGCAATCGCCAGCACAGTGCCCGGCAGTGCATAGCCGGTACTGACCAGACGGGATGGCAGCATGTCCCACTTTCGCGGGCTCAGGCGGCGAATGAACACCAAGAGGATAGCCAAAAGCAAACACAATACACTGCTGATGGCGGCAACCGTTAGGCTGTTGAGACTGTACTGCCAAAAGTCACTGTTCCAGCTCTGCTGCCAGTAATCCAAGGCGTAACTGCCGAGAATGACAAATGGCAAAACAAAGGCCAGCAGCAGCAACAGCGAGCAGTAGCCGAGCGCCAACCACTCACGCCAACCTTTAAGCCGGTAAGGCTCCGGCGCCTCAAGCAACAGCTGCTTTTGAAATAATTGTTGTTTACGCCTCGCCATACGCTCCAGCGCAAACAGAGTAAAAACACCAAGCAACATCAATAGCGAAATTTTAGCCGCGGCCGCCAAGTCACCATAGGCTCGCCAGGTATCGTAGACAGCCGTGGTCAGGGTGGATACCGCAAAATAATTGACCGTCGCCAAGTCAGCCATGGTTTCCATGGCCACCAGGGCGACACCGGCCGCCAGCGCCGGGCGCGCCATTGGCAGCGACAAACGCCAGAAACTCTGCCATGGCGAGCAGCCCATTACCTTGGCCGCATGCTGCAAACTTAAGGACTGCTCCAGAAACGCGGTGCGCCCCAAGAGGTAAACATAAGGGAAGAGCACCAGCGACAACATCACAGTGGCGCCGCCCAGAGTTCGAATATCGGGAAACCAGTAGTCGGTTACCGATTGCCAACCAAAACTTGCGCGTAAAAAACGCTGCACAGGCCCGGCATAATCCAGTAAATCGGTATACACATAAGCGACAATATAGGCCGGCATGGCCAGCGGCAACAACAGAGCCCACTGGAACAGGCGCCTGCCGCGAAATTCACAGCGCGCCACCAGCCAGGCAGCAGGCACCGCCAAAAGCAGACTGCCGACACTCACTCCCAACATCAGCCAAAAAGTATTGGCTATGTATGACGGCAACACAGTGGCAAACATCTGCCCAAAGCGGGTTTCACCCGGTTCAAACGCCTGCATGACCAGCGCCAGCAACGGCGCCACCATTAAGCCGCAGACGATAAACCCCGCCCACGACCAGCCCCTGGAGAAGGTCAGGATCACAGCTATTCCCCCATAGCCTTTGCAGAAACGCCTTCAAGCTCAGAGATCAAACTTAACCTCATCGAGCAGTCTCAGCGCCGCCTGATGATGCTCTGCCAACTTGTAGACAGGCAAATCATCGGCTTTAAAGTCTCCCCAGGATGCCACCAACTCTGAGACAGGCACATCGGCCTTGACCGGATATTCCATATTGACCTCAGCATAGCTCTGTTGGGCGGCATCCGAAGACAGATACTCCATCAGTTTGAGGGCATCGGCCGAGTTAGGCGCATGCTTGGCCAGCGCCATACCCGAGACATTGATATGGGCACCACGATTTTCCTGATTCGGGAAGTTGATCACCGCCGCTTCGGCCCATGGCCGCTGTTTGGGATCTTGCAGCATCTTGCCGTAGTAATAACTGTTGCCGATGGCGATATCACACAAACCTTCTTTTACCGCCTGCACCTGCGCCCTATCGTTACCCTGAGGCTTACGGGCCAAGTTACTCTTCAGTCCCTGAAGCCAACTCTTGGCATCAGCTTCACCGTGGTGGGCTATCATGGAGGCCACCAGCGCTATGTTGTAGGGATGCTTGCCACTACGCATACACACCTTACCCTTGTAACGGGCATCGGCCAGGTCTTCATAGTTGATTGTCAGCGGCCCGAGGCGCTCCTTGCTGGAATAGAGATTACGCACCCTCATAGTCAGGGCATACCAGTTTCCTTCGGGATCCCGGTATTGGGCCGGAATATTCTGCTTGAGTGTGTCACTTTCCACCTGTTTGACCAACTGCTTGTCCACCAATTCCTGCAAGCGGGAAAAGTCAGACGTCAGCACCAGATCCGCCGGTGATAAGCGTCCTTCACGGGCCAATCTATCGGCAATGCCATCTTTGGCAAACACAAAATTAACCTTCACCCCGGTAGCCTGACTGAAGTCATCCAGAATGGGCTTGACCAAAAACTCCTGACGATAGGAATAAACCGTCACCTCATCGGCGGCAACCACCGGCAACATCAAGCTGGATGCGGCCAACGCACTGCCAAGTATCAGACCTGTCTTGTAGCTCATATTATTCAGTACCTCATGTTGGATGAGTAATTTAATGAGAACTATTTCTAATCAACTTTATTTTCAGCCTAATGCAAAAATTCTGACAAGGGGAATACAGATGAAAACAGACAGAATGGCAGTGGCTGGGAGCAAAGCAATTGGAATCGGCCAAATTGTCGCAAACTAAACTAAACTGAACCTTAAAACTTATACATGGAGAGAGGAAGTATCTTGGATATTTTGGAAATCCTGCTGGCTGTGGTGTCTTTGCTACTGATCTTGTTTCTGTTCCGTCACAGGTTAAGACCTGAAAAGCGTCGGCAGGACAGACCCTCTGCCCCCAAAGAGAAACAATATCACTGTGTCTCCATAGTGTTGACGCCAAATGCCTGCCAAGCGATAAGAGCGCTTGAAGGCAAGCGTTTTCTGTCAAAGGAGGCGCCCCGGCTCCCCTTGGCGGAATGTGACTGCAGCCAATGCGACTGCAAGTATCAACATCATGAAGACAGAAGAGTTCCCTTCAGCGATCGGCGACTGGACTATGGCATGAGCCGTGACCTCTATGGCGTCTTCGGTGAAACCAACCGCAGAACCCACCCCAAGGGCAGGCGTTACTCGGACTTGGCCAAACCGCAAATCACCGAGAAATCACCCAGGACGAGTATCTCGGAAACTCTGCCTGATTGATGCCGATTCCAGCCAGTATGCCAAGGCCGGTGCCACTTTACGCCAGTCGAGATCCGGATGACGAAAATCAAGGTATTCGAGTAGCACCAACAGCAGTACCTGTCTGGCATCGAGTGGGCCGCTCGCAATAATTCCCTGACGCTCCACCTCCATTAAGGCTCTGAGCAGGGCCTGCTCGAAACGGCCGCTCCAGAAAGATGAACGAACCCCCTCCTCTTCACGCATCTGTTCCTGCCTTAAGCCAACGGCGCTATCCAGCGCGCCTTTGAGCAGCGAGAACTGGCACTCATAAGCCCAGTTTCCGGGTGGTCCAAAGAAACAATTCTGGCCGAATTTGTCGTCCAGAAAGCGAGCTATGACTTCGCTGTCGAACAGTGCGGCGCCATCATCCAAAAGCAGACAGGGAATTTTCCCCAAAGGGTTAACCGACAGTAACTCGTCACTGTTATCGAAAGGATTGACCAGCTTTTCATCCAACGCCAAACCCAGCTCGCGGGCAATAACCCTGACCACGCGGGCATAAGGCGAAGCTGTAGAGTAATAGAGCTGCATCCAGACTCTCCTGTTACCAGTATTTTTCGACTGTTATCTGTCCTGGGGCCCGGCGCAGGTTTTTGGCCAAGCCTTTATCGATAAGTGCCGCCGTAGCCCCCTGGATCATCCCGGGATTACCACAAAGCATCAATTGCGAGTCCTTTGCACTTATGTTCAGCCCGGCCTTGGCCTCTATCTCACCACTTTGCAGGCCATCCGGGATGCGACAACGCAACGCACCATCAAAATCTTCACGAGTGACACAGGGCACAAACACAAATTGCTCGGGATAGGCCTGTTGATAGCCGCGGATCTTATCGAGATAGGCAAGATCCTGCGCTTCTCTTACCCCGTAAACCAGAACCACCTTATCAAACCGCTGCCAAGGCTCAGGAGTATCCAACATGGAAAGAAACGGCCCCACAGCCGTACCTGTTGCCAAAAACCACAGGTGACGCCCCTGTAATTCTCCTTTTGGGATCTCATCCAAAGTCATAAAGCCGGTGGCTTTGTCTGTCACGCTAATACTGTCACCCGGCTGCAAAGATTGCAGATCCGGTGACAACTGGCCTTGATCTACCGCCACCGCCAGTATTTCAAGATAGTCAGTCCCAGGGGCATTCACCAGCGAATAGGCCCGGGCGATACGTTTATCATCCCGCAGCTGACTGAGCTTGATAAACTGGCCGGCAATAAACGGTGCTATCTCGGCGGCAATCCTCAGGCTGAATAACTTGCTGTTCCAATCGATACGCTCAATGACCCGACCTTCAGTCCACATAGCTTCTCCTTAGGTAACACAAGACGATTATTGCAGCATAACCCCATATTCAACCAACAAAAACCCCTCATAGTGAGGGGGTTATCTGCAGGTAAGATTTCGCATGATCTCGATTATTCCTGCTCTGTGCTAAAGCTATCTCTGAATGCCTGCAACCCTTGCTGTACCAGAGCGTAAGTTTCATCCACCCCAGTCTTGATTTCGCCTTCCAGCACCTTGAGCCCGGAGAGGATATCCGTCGCCTCTTTAAAGCCCTGATCTATGGCGCCGCCGATAACGTCCATAAAACCGGACAGCTGACTGTCAAAGTCCATGCTGGAATTTTGCTGCTGGTAGACACTGAAGAACTGAGTCGCAAAGCTAACAATTCTGTCGGCCGTGGCCTCGGGAGAAGTATCTATCTGCTGCTCCTGCACCTGCTGCAGGGCATTTTCACCCATGTAGGGTGCCAGTTCTTCATTGATGGCCTCAATCGCGGCGCGATACAAGAGACTCATGGGTTCGTTGCCACTATTGAGACTTACCTCCTCCTGCGCCGCCAGAATAGCGTTATTCATCAACTGCTGACTGACATGGCGGATGCTCTTGCTACTGGCGACTTCAGATACCGCCTTGCCATGATTACCATCCAGTTGTTGGGTCTTATCCTTGGCCACCTCAGAGACCTGAGCGCCATGATTGCGGATTTCCATCTTGGTTTCCTCGTATGAAAAGCGTGTCCCAGGTTAATTATCGACCAATTCAGCAATTAGTTTAGTGATTGTTTACCCAGGCCGATACTCGGGCTATGATCCCACATGTTATTTAAGTATTTGATAGAAAATAAAAATGGTAAGAATTTTTCTACTGCTTTGTCTTTCAGTGCTTTTTGGTTTGCCGTCCCAGGCCGCCAACACTAATCAAACCATATTCCTGGTTAGGCACGCGGAAAAAGCTCAGGGAAGCGATCCCGGGCTGACAGCCGCCGGTAAGGCGCGAGCCGAGGCTCTGGCAGCGGCACTACAGGACACCCAACTGCAAAGGCTGATGTCGAGTGAGTTTCGCCGAACTCAGGAAACCCTGGGACCAATTGCAACAGCCAAACAACTCAGGATTGAGGTGTTTCCAGCCAAAGGCGGCTTGGAGGTTCACATCAATGCCATAGCTGATGCGGTCAAAGCCAGCCAAGGCAATGTGCTGATAGCCGGCCATAGCAATACGATTCCGGCCATCATCAAGGCACTCGGTGGCCCCCTTGTTAGTTTGGATGAGCAGCAATACGATCAACTTTTTATTCTCACCTTGGCAGAACAGGGGCCCACGGGCCTGGTAACCAGCCACTTTGGCAGTCAATAAGGATAGAAGATGCGCGAGCAAAACTGGTTTATGTGGGGCCTGGAACTCTTTTCCGGCCTGTTTTTGATAGTCGTCGGCTTAGGACTCTTGGTAATCACTTATATGTATATCGCCGATGTGATGCAAACCAAGCAGGCGGTGCGGCATAACTACCCTGTTGTCGGACGATTCCGATATTTCTTCGAGAAAATGGGCGAATTCTTCCGCCAGTACTTTTTCGCTCTCGATCGGGAAGAACTCCCCTTCAATCGTGCCGAGCGTAGTTGGGTCTACCGAGCGGCGAAAAATGTCGACCGCACCATAGCCTTCGGCTCCACCAGGCCACTGGAAGCCAACGGCAGCATACTGTTTATGAACACCGCCTTCCCCACGCTGGATCAAGACGTTGTACCGCCAACACCTGTGATTATTGGCCCTGACTGCGAACATCCCTTTGCCACCAGCGCCATTTGCCATATTTCCGCCATGAGTTTCGGCGCTCTTTCTCGCCCAGCTGTTACCGCCCTTTCCCATGGGGCAGCCCAGGCAGGATGCTGGCTCAACACTGGCGAAGGCGGCCTCAGCGCCCACCACCTCAAGGGAAACTGCGATCTGGTATTCCAGATAGGCACTGCCAAATATGGCGTTCGCAACGCTGAAGGGCACCTGGATGATGACAAGCTCAGGGAAGTGGCCGCTCACTCTCAGGTGAAAATGTTCGAAATCAAACTCAGTCAGGGAGCCAAGCCAGGCAAGGGGGGAATTCTTCCCGGGGTAAAGGTAACCGAAGAGATAGCCGCGATTAGAGGGATCCCAGCAGGAGAGGATTCCATCAGTCCCAACGGCCATATCGAGTTTCATCATGTCGGCGATATTCTCGACATGATAGCCAGAGTCAGACAGGTGACAGGCAAACCCACAGGGATCAAAGCGGTCTTGGGTGATACTCACTGGTTGGAAGATTTTCTGGAAGAGATTAACCAACGCGGTCATGACTCGGCTCCCGATTTCTTCACCCTCGACAGCGCCGATGGCGGAACGGGCGCAGCGCCGCAAACCTTGATGGACTATGTTGGCCTACCGCTGAAAGAGAGCTTGCCACTGTTGGTCGATCAACTGCGGCGGCATGGACTGAAGCAAAGGATCAAGGTGATAGCCTCAGGCAAACTTATCACGCCCTCCAGAGTCGCCTGGGCGCTGGCGCTGGGGGCGGATTTCACCGCCTCAGCGAGAGGGAATATGTTCGCGCTGGGATGTATTCAAGCGCTGCAGTGCAACAAGGATACCTGCCCCACCGGGATAACCACCCATAACAAGAAACTGCAACAAGGATTGGATCCCAGGGATAAATCCACCCGAGTCGCCAACTACAACAAGGCATTGCACCATGATCTGGGGATGCTGGCCCACTCCTGCGGGGTTACTGACCCAAGACAACTCAAACCACGCCACGTCAGAATCGTTACCCAAAGTGGCCTGTCGGTATCTTTGGATAAATACTACGCTCACTTCGATCAATGAGGTATTGTCACTGTCACCGAAGCGTAATAATGGTTAGATTGTGCGTTGTATCACAAAAGTGGTAAGATCTTGCGCCTAATCAAGACTTGCCACTTCCAGAGGATTTTGAAGTGAAAATGACATTTGTCAGTCAGGTCCCCAAGCCGGAAACGAGCAAAACTGCATCGCTCAGCTGCAAGAATTGCAGCCGTTTAATTGAGATTGAGGGAGAGATGCTCTGTTATCGCGGCGGTAAAATAACTGAACTGACACCGCTAAATGAAGCGAAAAATAGTTTCAACCTACTGTGCGACGGCTGGCAAGCCGACCGCAACCAAACCAAGAAATAGCATCAACTCAGGCTCAGCTACGCACTTCCCCTTGCGACTGAGCCTGCTTTCTTGACTCACTGATAATTCCTTCCAACGCCTCATTAAAGGGTTCTGCAGATACCATAGACAGAGTCAGGCCGCGGGTGGATACTCTCAGCCCGGCACGTAACTCGGTATGTAATTGATTGAGGGCAACATCATCCATACCTCGGGCCTTAAGCTCATCCGCCAGACAATTCCAATCTGTACGGACTTTGTCCTGCATTCCTTCAATATTGACCTGCAATACAATGTTTTCCATCTGTGCTGCCCCCATGGCTGACGCGACTTTGGACTTTCGAGTATGCGGCAGCCAGGCTGAATCAATGCTGAACTTGCACCGACTCATCAGCCTGTTTTGTGTGCTGGATCCGCCATAAACGCGCGTAATATCCATCGGCGGCCAACAGGCTATCATGGGTGCCGGACTCAACCAACTGACCTTGATGCAACACTAAGATTTTATCGGCATCCACCACTGTCGATAACCTATGGGCAATCACCAAGCTGGTATGACCCTTGGCAACTTCGTCGAGCGCCTTGAGAATCGCCCGCTCGGAGCGACTGTCCAGCGACGAGGTGGCTTCATCGAAGATCAGTATCGGCGAGCGCTTCAATATCGCCCTGGCAATAGCCACTCGCTGCTTTTCACCGCCGGAGAGTTTCATGCCTCTCTCACCCACCTTGGTCTGGGCCTGCTGCGGTAATGCCTCAACAAACTGCTTAAGGTGGGCCAACTCTATCGCCTGCCAGATTTCGGCGTCCGAAGCATCGGGGCGGCCATAGCGAATATTCTCAAACAGAGTATCGTTAAACAGCACAGTGTCCTGAGGCACTATGGCAATGGCTCGGCGCAGTGCATCTTGGGTCATATCGCGAATATCGATACCATCGACCCGAATCGCTCCTTGGCTGACATCGTAAAAGCGGAACAACAAGCGCACCAACGTCGATTTACCGGCGCCGCTTTCACCCACGACAGCCACCTTCTGCCCGGGCTCTATCTCAAAACTCACACCCTTGAGTATCTGCCTGTCACCATAGCCAAAGCCAACCGAGTCAAAGCTGATTCGGCCCTCTGTCGGCACGATATCCTTGGCCGCTGGGTTGTCTTTTACCAGCGGAGTCTTATCCAGCAGCGAGAACATCCGCTCTATATTGGCCAAAGCACCCCGAATTTCACGATACACAAAACCCAGGAAGTTGAGCGGCATAAAGAGTTGCATCATAAAGGCGTTGATCAATACAAAGTCACCCACAGTCATCTGTCCACGGGTCACTTCAAAGGCCGCCAGCCCCAGCATTAAAGTCATGGCGACAGCAATAATGGTGGCCTGACCGGCATTGAGGGCGAACAACGACAGACGATTCTTGCGCTTGGCCACTTCCCAGTCTGCCAACGCCTTGTCATACTCATTCGCCTCATAGGCTTCATTGTTGAAGTATTTGACGGTTTCATAGTTAAGCAGGCTATCGATAGCGCGGGTGTTGGATACCGAGTCGGCCTTCGCCGCCTCACGGACATAAGAGGTACGCCACTCAGTCGTCACAACAGAAAACAAACCATAGGCCAGTACGGAACAGAAGGTTATCAGCGCAAACCAGATACCATAATTCCACAGTAAAATGGCCACCACCATCAGGATTTCCAACAAGGTGGGTACTATGTTGAACACCATAAAACGCATCAGAAAACTGATGCCGCTGGTGCCGCGCTCTATGTCCCGCGATAATCCGCCGGTGCGCCTGTCGAGGTGAAAACCGAGATCCAGCCGGTGCAGATGTTCAAAGACCTGCAATCCCAGGCGTCGTATCGCCCTCTCGGTCACTCGGCCAAAGAGGGTATCCCTGATCTCCCCGGTGAGCGCATTGACTAATCTCAAGCTGCCATAAGCCAAAACCAGCGCTATAGGCACGGCCAACAGCTGCGCCGTTTGGGCGCTCCCCAAGTCATCAACCAAATGCTTCAACAGGAAAGGCAAACCGACACTGGCGAGTTTTCCCACAACAAGACACAGCAGCGCCAGGATAATCCGGCCCTTGTATTCCAACAGATAGGGCCAGAGAAGTTTGAGCACTTGCCAGTTGAGCTTATCGACGGGACCTTCAAGGTAAAGAGTTGGACGCATACATCTTGCCAGGAGAAAAGAGTGTTCCGAGTGTAGCAGTGAGTGGGGCCCAAGTCTGCGATCTGTTTGGCTGACCGCCCGGAAATAATCATCAGAAGCAGCACTTTAGAATGACAAAAATAACATTTAACCTAGACTAAATGGCTAGCAACGGAATTTTTATCGCCAAAATTCCTCCAAAGAGCGGAAAGATGGTTATGCATGAAAAAAGAATTTGCTACTCTTTCCTGCTAAGTACGGGCGGCAACGAGTGTTCAAAAATGTCAAACAAACCGGTCCGCACCGATTTTTTACTGTATCTGTTGAAGGAAATCTTATGTTGGATTCAAAAGTTCAATACCCGCCCCTGCCACTGATCCAAACCTGGGTATGGATGATGATCGAATCAGGCAACCCCGAGATCCAGGAAAAAGGCCGTAACAATCTGATAGCTTCCTTTGGCAGCCTGGCCAAGGCCAACGAATACCTGGCACAGCAAGCCCAAAAGTAAAGGCGCCAATGGCGCCTTTAACCCTATAATATTGACGCTCAACCCTGACGGCGCTTCAGCACGCTGTCATTGAGCATTGACAGCAGTTTCTCTGTATCATCCCAACCGATACAGGCGTCGGTAATACTTTGCCCATAACAGAGAGGATGCCCGGGATTAAGATCCTGACGCCCTTCCACCAGATGACTCTCCACCATCACTCCGAAAATCGCCTGCTGTTTAGCGGCAATCTGGCCGCAGACATCTTCAGCCACCAACATCTGACGCCGGAAGTCTTTACTGGAATTGGCATGACTGAAGTCAATCATCACCTTAGGTTTCAGGCCAACCTTCTCAAGCTGAGAACATATCCGGTTCACATGAGCTGAGCTGTAGTTAGGTTCGCGTCCACCACGCAGAATGATATGGCAGTCATCATTACCCTTGGTTGACACAATTGCCGAATGACCAAACTTGGTCACCGACAGAAAATGGTGGGGCGCGCTAGCGGCCCCAATGGCATCTATCGCCACCTTGATGGTGCCATCTGTGCCGTTTTTGAATCCCACAGGACAAGACAGGCCTGACGCCAACTCGCGGTGAACCTGAGACTCTGTGGTACGGGCGCCGATGGCGCCCCAACACATGAGGTCGGCCATATATTGCGGGGTAATCATATCGAGAAACTCACCCGCGGTTGGTACCTGGCTGTCATTCAATTCCAGCAGCAGTTTGCGGGCAGTTCTCAGGCCGTCGTTGAGCTTGAAGCTGTTATCCATGTATGGATCGTTAATCAGCCCCTTCCAGCCCACTGTCGTTCTGGGTTTCTCGAAATAGACCCGCATCACCACTTCCAACTGATCCTGATAGGCCGTTCTGAGTTTGGCCAAACGCGCACCATATTCCAGCGCGGCCTCAGGGTCGTGAATAGAGCATGGGCCTATCACCACCAGCAGGCGATCGTCCTGTCCATGCAGGATTTTGTGAATATTCTTCCTGGCTTTAAAGACGGTGGATGAGGCGCGTTCGGTTGCCGGAAATCGTTCCAGAATGGCTATCGGTGGCAGTAACTCTTTAACTTCATTAATCCGTACATCATCATTCTGGTAATACATAAACGTCACACAGCTCCGGCTATTGATAAGAATCTCTTGTTTTGAATAACAGTTTCAATCTATCCGCTATATTCAACCAATGCAATTAACTTATATGGATTTCTCTGCAATTCATGTTATTTCTTATTTTTTGTATGATAATCCCTGCCTTCTAATGAGAAATTCCCTAAACACAGCCTTGTTGATAAACAAACCACCAACACCACCTTTCAATCAAGGATTAGCCCTTATCGCTACAAGCTCTCACATGGTTTGAATCAAACCCTATTGAATTCCTATTTATAGGCAAGTAACTCATTTATAGAGTGCGCTCAAAAGTGACTCCCACCTCTCATGATCAACTGTTATATTTAACTAAAAAATCAATAAATTCCTACATATACAACTACCCATTCCAATTGGCTTAACCTAGCCAATATTTCAACAATTGACTTGCCGCAAGCAAACATTACAACTAACTTGATTAGCGGATAAGCATATTTATCCATTCACAAAATAATGATAATCAACAAGAGAAATGCGACATGAAAATATCCACCACCCTGATGATGTTGGGTCTTTGTAGTGTCTGCTCCCTGAGTCATGGCGCCACCGGCGTCGCCTTTGTCCATGGAACAGGAAAACAAACCGATGCCCTGAACGATTACTGGACCCGCGAGTTTGTCGATTCAGTTCGTCAAGGTATCAGCACCCCGAGTAACTATCAGGTCATCAACTGTGACTTCGAGCAATATATGTGGGATGAGGCCGCTGCCGGCTGTTTGGTCGATCAGCTGCTGAGCTTTATCAACGCCCGCAATCTGGATCAACTGATCCTTATCACCCACTCCAATGGCGGCAACATAGTGCGCTGGGTCTTGTCCAATCCCACCTGGGATGGACGTTATCCAGCTGTGATCAACAGCATCAGCCGAGTGATAGCGCTGGCGCCTTCCAGTGCCGGTACACCACTGGCCGATGCCGTCACTCAAGGCAATGTGTTTGAAACCAGTCTCGGCTGGCTGCTCGGTTACGACAGTGACGCCGTCAAACAGCAGCAAGTGGGCTGGATGGCGCAATACAACAGTCAATGGCTGTACGGCACAGCCGGGCGTCCTTCTCTGGGTAAGCCTTTTGAAGCTGTTGTCGGCTCAGACGTGGAATCGGCAGTTTGGGACAGCGACAGCTATTGCGGCGGTTATCAGTACCAGGTCGGGTTGGAGACCACCCAAAACTGGTTGGATAACTGCTCCGACGGTTTTCTTGAGTGCAGCTCCCAGAGTGCCGCCGGCAGTGTCTGGTTTACCGATAAGCAGAAAACCCGTGACAGAGAACCTTTGAGTCACCATCAAAGCCGCCGGGCCTGTTTTAATCTCGACACCCTTCTGCGCAATCATATCTGAGGAGGTAAGTATGAAGATGCATATCAGCAAGACACCGCTGCTGGCAGCGATACTCCTGAGCCTCACGGGTTGCCAGGATGATACCAAGGTAGCACAGAACCAGCAGCCCAAAAGCCTGACCTTGGCCATGGCTCCGCCCCAGGCAAGCGATATCAAAGCAGGAGAAGAGCTAGATACAGGGCAATTGCCGCCCTTGAATACCTCCAGGGAAGATGTCAGCTTTGTCAGGGCGCTGTCAGGGGAGTATCAAGCCCAGCTGCCGGACAAAACCGCCAGTGCCAGCAGTGATGAATACTGGTTGATGGTTACAGGCTCCGAGCTTAACCAAGGCATAGAGCTGCCATTAACCCAAGGCAGCAGCGTTATCCGTCTGGCGCCTCGCTGGGATAAAAGCAGCGGCGCCCCGACGGCCCCCAAGAGCATTGCTCCGGACGCAGTTCAACTCAGCTCAGCCGCAGGCAAAACTGAGAACAAGCGTCTTATCCGCCGCGCCGTAGACTCTGAGTCTCTGGCCAGCGCCGGAATGGATGATGACTCCAGTGCCCTGTTGCTGAGCTCAGATATCAAGCCCGGCCTCTATCGCCTGCAGGTCGCCGCAGCGCTGACCGCCACTGACAACTATCTGGTTAATGTCAAAGAGAAAGGCTCTGCCTATCATCTCAAGTTAAGCACCCCATCATCACTCGAGGCCAACACCCATCTCGAGTTGGAGCTGGCGCTTGAGAACGATAAGGCCCTGGGTTCACCTCGTTTGGCCAGTGCCCGGCTACAGCAAGCAAGCGGCGAGCAAACCCCACTGCAACTCAGCCAAAGTGGCAACAGCTGGCGACTGCAAAATGAGCAGCTGCCCATGCCCTCAAGCAATGCGGGGTTCAGTGAATTGGTAGTCGATATTGAGACCCAGGTGGATAACACCTTGGTACGACGTACAGTCAAGACCGCCTTCAAGCAGTTCTATCCATCGGCGCGGCTGGCACCCGAAATCAAAGTGGGTTGGCAAAATGGTCTGCCAAGCACTCTTAACTTTACGCTGGAGCTGGCCCAAAGTGGTCGTTTTGGGGTGTCGGCAATACTCACAGGGACCGATGCCCAAGGTCGGGAAATCGCCATACTGCAGAGTGAGACTGCGGCCTGGCTGACACAAGAGCAAAACAGTCTGCAGTTGCCTCTAAACCTTGAGCTAATCCAAAATTCGGGCTTAAAGCCGCCCTATGGTGTCAGGGCCGTTGAGCTCAAGGATATGGGGCAGATGGCGCGCTTGAGTTACCGCGACAAGGCGCTGAGTTTCGATGCCCTTTAAGGCCAGCTTTCAGGCAGAGAGAAACTTATAACCAGAAAGCAACTTATAGCCCAAAGCAACTTATAACCCAAAAGCAACAAAGCCCGATACAGATGTCAGCATCGGGCTTTTTACCCTACAACTTGGCTTAACCAATTGCGCCTTTATAACCCCGCTCTTTTAGCCAAGCTTTTGAATCAATGCCCTTCCATCGCATGCAACTTGGCCTGATAGCGTTTTTTCTGCTCGCCGTCACCGGCCAGCGCCAACGCCTTTTGCAGATTGCTCTTCGCCCGGTCGGAGTCCCCTTTTGCCCAGTAGGTTCTGGACAAACCAAAGTAAAACTCGTGACGATAATCCGCCTTCTCAATCGCTCTTCGATACCAACTCAGCGCCTTATCATATTGGCGATCCATGTAGGCTTGTTGCGCCATATCATAGTAGTAATAAGGATTACGGATCCGGGCAAGCTCCAGTACCTTGTGCACTTCGGCCCATTCATCCAGTCTGTCCTGGCTGCTCAGCATGACCGCCAGGTTATAGAGGGTAGTCATGTTTTCCGGCTCAAGCGTCAACGCATAGCGGTAGACCCGCTCGGCCATCTGTTCCATGCCCCTGGCGCGATAGAGCACCGCCAGGCTGTTGAGCGCCGGAATAAACAGACTCTGCTGTTGCAGGCTCTTTTTCAACAAGCCGTATGCGAGATCCCAATTCTCATTGATCAATGCCTCGGCCGCCGCATTGTTGTAATACATGGCGACCACAGTACTTTGGCTGATCTTATTGACCTTATAGCTGCGCACAGCACGCTCGGGCAGGAAATCCACCAGAATGGAACGCTCGGTAACATGGAAGACCTGATTGCTCTTGGGCGGGTATAACTTGAGGTTGATATGACCATTGACCAGATAAAAGGCGCCTTGGCGATCCCAGACCGGAGGCACTTCCACGTCGCGAAATTCAACCTCTATCCCCAGTTGTTGCGCCATGGCCGCCGTCAGGATCACCAGTGACATGCAGTTTCCAGACCTATCATGAAAGGTTTCGGCGGCGGTGCGGGTATAGTTGTCCTGATAGCGAAAGCCGCCCTTGTCGGCATGGATATAGTCAGCCAACCACTCGTGGGCCAACTGCTGATTGGAGATGAGTGCACCGCGGCTATAGGCACCTCTGAGCAACTGCACCGCCTCGGGAGGCAAGGCGAATAACTCGGCGGGCTCGGGGATATTCCCTGCCTCTTTGAATTGGTTATCCTGAAACAGGCTGCCAAGAGCCATCTTGCTTGGCACCGGGGTACTGCTGCAACCGCAAAATAGCAGCAGCAAAACCGCACCAATTAAGCGACTCAAGATGGTAGTGGATAGAGTGCCAAAGAAAGAATGAGTGAGAGAGCCGGAGAAAGCGCTTGAGAAAGTGCCTGAGAACATAAGGCCTCCTGAGTTAAGGCTTCTTTACTGAAAGCTTAAGTCAGACTGGCCACTCCTGCCGCGCCAAAGGGTGACAAAATGTGAATATCCCCTAGTTCAAGCCTTCATTCCCGGGAGCGATAACTTCAGAACCCGGCTTGGGGATCCCTATATATAGCTGCTGTTGCCGGTAAAGATAGGGGCGATAAAAATGGCCATTGCAGGAAAAGTAGCGATAGGGGCGCATGTAAGGAACACATATGGCAGGCAGGCTGCGGAGGATCTCCAGTTGTTGCTGCGAGCGCAGTAGTTCCTGCCACTCATGCTGACGCAGTAATTCATCCCTGACGGCAAAGGCATCGAAGGGCTCACTGGCATCACGAACCACCACTTGACCTGCCTCGGCATTGCCAAGCCACAGCAAGGTAATTAACAAAGCACCGAGAAAAGTACCGGTCAGCTTCATTACACTGAGAGTCTTCATCGCCATCCCCTTAGGCTCCAGGCTGTTTCTGCTTTCAGTCTGCCCCCAAGAGCGTCTGTCATCAAGCGCCATAGCCCCTAAATGCGCTTTTCCTGGCCGACTCCCGCCAAGCAAGGTAACAACAAGGCCGGTAACCCCAAAGCCAGCTCTAACCAAAAGCCACCTCACAAGAGATGGCTTAAAGGTGAAGGAAGCCTGCTTGATCTCTCAAGAACACTCATGGCTTATCAGCTGGCATTCTTGACTTATCAATTGGCGTTCTTGACTTATCAATTGGCGTTCTTGGCCTCTCAGTTGGCGTTCTTGACAGTTACAAACTCAGGATAGGCATCGATACCACAGTCCGACGCGTCCATACCGTTGTACTCTTCCTCTTCGGTCACCCGGATCCCCATGGTCACTTTCAAGGCGCCCCACACCAGCAATGACGCCAGGAACACCCAGGCAGAGATCACCGCAGCGCCAAACAGCTGCCCTGTCACACTGGCTTCGGCATTGGACAGAGGCACCATCATCAAACCGAAGAAACCGGCGACCCCGTGCACCGAGATAGCCCCGACAGGATCGTCTATCTTGATGCGGTCAAAGCCCACAATGGAGAACACCACCAAACCGCCGGCTACCAGGCCTATCACACCCGCCATCGGCAGCGAGGGCGACAATGGATCGGCCGTGATAGCCACCAAACCAGCCAAAGTACCATTGAGTATCATGGTCAAGTCGGCCTTGCCCCACACCATCTTACAGACGATCAGTGCAGATACCGCACCGAAGGCCGCCGCCGAATTGGTGTTAACGAAGACTTTGGCCACAGCGCTGGCATTTTCGGCATCAGAGACCAGTAACTGAGAACCACCGTTGAAACCAAACCAGCCCATCCAGAGGATAAAAGTCCCCAGGGTTGCCAGCGGCAGGTTGGAACCCGGGATAGGGTTAACCTGGCCATTGGCGCCATATTTACCTTTGCGGGCTCCCAGCAGCAAGACACCGGCCAAGGCCGCGGCCGCACCGGCCATATGCACTATGCCGCTACCGGCAAAGTCGACAAAGCCGGCTTCGGAAAGGAAACCACCGCCCCAGGTCCAGTAACCTTCCACCGGATAGATGACTGCCGTCATTACCAGGCTGAATGCCAGGAAAGCCCACAGGCGCATGCGCTCGGCCACGGCGCCGGAAACAATCGACATGGCTGTAGCCACAAATACCACCTGGAAGAAGAAATCAGACTCCAGCGCATGGTCGGCGTCGGCGGCTTGAGCTCCTATCAAGGTGCTGATGCTCGGCAGCCAGCCACCCTCACCATTGTCCACATACATGATGTTGTAACCCACAATCAGGTAGGTGATACAGGCAATTGAATAGAGACAGATGTTTTTGGTGAGTATCTCTGTGGTATTTTTGGAACGCACCAACCCGGCCTCCAGCATGGCGAAACCCGCCGCCATCCACATCACCAGCGCGCCGGAGATCAGAAAGTAAAAGGTGTCCAGCGCAAAACGCAGCTCTGTGACCGTAGTACCCAATTTGCTCAGTTCTTCCATCTTCTCCCCCTTACAGCGCTTCTGTGTCTGTTTCGCCCGTACGAATACGGATAACCTGTTCCAGATCTGTCACAAAGATCTTGCCGTCACCTATCTTGCCGGTATGAGCGGCATTGGTGATGACCTCCAGCAGGTGCTCAAGATTCTCCGCCTTAGTGGCTATCTCGAGCTTGACCTTGGGCAGAAAGTCCACCTGATACTCGGCTCCCCGATAGAGCTCTGTATGTCCTTTTTGCCGACCAAAACCTTTAACTTCGGTGACCGTCATCCCCTCAATGCCTATGCCCGCAATCGCTTCGCGGACATCATCGAGCTTGAACGGCTTAATGATTGCGCTGACTAATTTCATCCAGACCTCCAGAATCGCCTTGCTGTATTGGTGTTATGCCAAAAGCAATTCAAACATTAGGCCAAAATGTTAATTTTTTGTTTTATAAAGAGTTAGTTTTTACGGACCAGGTTGAGAGCTGCAGATATGCACCAATTAAGTGCAAGCAAGGCTCAGGCGCACAAAAAAAGCGCAATCATCTACGACCTAAGGCCTATTGGCTTAAGCCCTGTCCTGTCGTTAACTGAATGTCCTTAGGTTTACTGAAGCAAAAGCAGGGCTCGTTTACACCTGTCCTAAGGCCAACCAGAAGGAGAACAAGATGTTAAAAGCGGAAGAATGTGTGCTGGTCATAGTGGATGTTCAGGGTAAACTGGCGCAGATAATGGACAAGAGTGAACAGCTGCATCAGCAACTGGCCATGCTGATAGAAGGCACAGCCTTGTTTGATATCCCGGTGCTCTGGCTGGAACAGTTGCCGCAGAAGCTCGGCCCCACTACAGAGTCACTGGCCGCCCTGCTATCCAAAACCACATCGCCGATTGCCAAGCATCACTTCAGTGGCTGGCACTGCCCGGCGTTCCGTGAGGCACTGTTGAGCGCGGGCCGCAAACAGGTACTGCTGGCCGGGATAGAGACACATGTCTGTGTCTATCAAACCTGTGGTGATCTTATCGAGCAGGGTTTCGATGTGCACTTGATAGCCGATGCCGTCAGCTCCCGCAGTGAAAGCAACAAACGCTTGGGAATAGAGATGATGAAGCAGCAGGGAGCCAGGCTCAACAACAGCGAATCTTTACTGTTTGAACTGCAACATCAGGCAGAAGGTGAACGCTTCAAGGCTCTGCTTAAGCTGATCAAATAGGTCTGTAATCCCTCACGGGCTACCACTGATTTCTTGTAAGATAAAAAAATCCCCGCGGTGCGGGGATTTTTCATTTACGAGTGTTAACGACTGTTACTTGTAGGTCGCTTCACGCTTCTTGGCTTCAGCATCCCACTTGGGCAGAACATTTTTCTTGAAGTCTTCCTTGTCGGAAACCATCTTCTTCATGTCCATACCCAGAGCGGCCTGAGCCTTGGCCTTGGTGGAGATATCAGGCAGAGCGACAGGATCAACGATACCTTTCTTGGCCAGCAACTGCGCCAGTTTCACCCGGGCGTTGGCAGCCTTGTCAACCGCAGTACCCAGTACCCGCAGCGCTTCATCAGGAGCGTGAGCCGCGACACCGTGAGAGGCGATAGCATAATCCCAGCGCCATTGAGCATGACGGATATCAGTCAGGATTGGCTTCATTTCGACTTCAGTCGCACCGGCTTTCCAGGCGGCAGCAGCTTCGAAGTGCGCCTTGACGATTTGATCTTCAGCCTTCAACTTCAGCTCATTAACCTTGGCTTTACGCTCGGCAGTCAGATTCTCCATAAACTCTTTGCTCTGAGTGTGGCACTGAGCACAGGTTTCTTCGAAGCGGTCGAAAGGATTACCCACTTTG
The DNA here is from genome assembly GCF_047314685.1 of Shewanella sp. BJSY2023SW001. NCBI lineage: Bacteria > Pseudomonadati > Pseudomonadota > Gammaproteobacteria > Alteromonadales > Shewanellaceae > Shewanella > Shewanella sp. BJSY2023SW001. The sequence goes on along the minus strand of NZ_JBKORF010000063.1, from coordinate 41,204 downwards.
TGATCGGTGAACTTACGCCCCTTGTCGTTGGTTACTTTCGGCATGTGACAGTCAACACAAGTCACGTTGTTCTTACCGTGTACCCCCAACTGCCAAGTTTCATAGCCTGGGTGCTGTGCCTTCAACATAGGTGTCTTGGACAAGGCGTGAGTCCAGTCGGCAAACTCAATGGCATCGTAGTAGGCTTCCATGGATTCCACTGTAGTACCTTGATCCCATGGGAACTTAACAAAGCCCTTACGGCCTTCCACTTTCTCAAAGTAGTATTCTACGTGACACTGACCACAAACCATGGATTGCTTGTCTTTACGGGAGGCCTTATCAAATGGTGTACCCAGGGTATCCATGGCGCGCTCGGCAAAAGGACGGCCCAAGCGCAGCTTAGGCGAGCCTTTCTCGTGACAGTCACCACAACCTATGGCGTTAACCACTTCAGGGCCACCTTTGGCCCACTTGCCGGTGAAGTAACCATCTTCACCCTGCTCTTCAATCAGGCGAGGTACATCCGGGCTCTTACAGCTCCAGCAAGCCATTGGCATTGGGCCATCTTCGGCACTCTTTGGCGCACCGGTACGCAGGGTATTGCGCACATCCGTCACGGCATAAATGTGGCCACGAGGGGCATTGTAGTCCTTGGCGAAACCATAACCGGCCCACATGATGACCAGGTTGGGATCTTCTGCCAATACATCAACAATTTCAGAACTCTTTGCAGTGTCATGCCAACTGGCATATTGATTTTTGTACTTGTCTTTGTAGACTTCGTTGCGAGGCTCGGTCTTGTCACTCGCAAACGCACCGGCAGCCATTAGGCTTGCGGCGACCAATGCACTGAGTGCAAAGGATTTTTGGTTTAATTTTTTCACCATCTCATCTCCGTGTTACTTTATCGTTATTTGCAATAACCACGACATCTCCAAGGTCAAAAGTAGCCGCTTGAATACACCAAAAATATACCTCTTAGGGGGTATCCGGGGCGAAGTTTGCGCCAGATCAAAATGTGAAGGCGATGTTGTTCACATTTTTGTACTCTTGTTAATGTATTCAAGTGCTGGCTAATGTAGAACTCTGAGACCCAAGTCCTTTTTTATTCTCGACAATCTTATCGGCGCGTTTCCTTTCCGGTCATCGAGAGCAACACTGCAGGGACTGAGGAAACCTTAGCAAAAGTGAGTGAATATTTCATGAAACGAGGCAGTTTGACCTCTACCATTTTAGGCTTAATGCTGACCCTTATCCTGCTTTCAAGCGGTTTGGCCACTTTTGCCATTATCAATCTGTCTTACAGCCTGGGGGATGCCAGGGCGATCAACGCTTCCGGTTCATTGCGGATGCAGAGCTACCGGCTGATGTTTTATGCCAACTCCGGCAGTGAAGAAGCGCTGCAAAAAATTCGCGAATTTGAAAATACCCTCTACTCAGATGCCTTGGTACGCTCTATGGACTGGTCATCGCCTGCCAGGCTCGGGCAGCAGTACCAACTGGTGATCAGCAAGTGGAAGGTCATGAAGTACTACATAGAGCAGGAAGACTCACGCAACTACGCCTCCTCGCTGAAAGACTTTGTCGATACCATAGATTTGCTGGTATTGGAGATGGAGCACCATGCCGCCTTCAAACTAAGATTGCTGGCCATCAGCCAGATAGTAGGTCTGGGTTTGATGCTGCTGATTGCCTTTATCGCCGTGCGCTTTACCAAACGCAAGGTGGTGGTGCCGCTGCAACAGATGATGGAATCGGCCAACACTATATCCAAAGGTAACTTTGCCGTCGAAATGCCGAAGACGGAATATATTGAGCTCAGCGCTCTTTCCGATGCCCTCGACAGTACGGCTCAGGAGCTGGCAACTCTCTACGGCAACCTGGAAACTCAGGTGAAGGAGAAGACTCTGGCGTTGACCCGTGCCAACCGTGAGCTCAAGTTTCTTTATGACAATCTGGTGTTGCTGCATTCGGGCAAACTCAATTTCGAGGTAATGCGGCAGTCGCTGCTGCAACTCAAGGAGTATGAGCACCTGCAACATCTGCGGCTGATTATTCAGCAGGATGAAGATGCCATGGAGGTGATAGCTACCGACGAGGATATCTGGCCGCAATCCGGACAGACCATGCAGTTTCCGCTCAAATTTGAACAGCAGGAACTCGGCTTTCTGGAAGTGATAGGCAAGCACGATATCAATGTGCCCCTGTTTGAAAACTTCGCCATCATGCTGGCTCGCTCGATTGTGATTCACAACGCCTCCGAGCAGCGCCAACAGCTGGCTCTGCTGGAAGAGCGGGCAGTTATCGCCAGAGAGCTGCACGATTCTCTTGGGCAACTCTTGTCGTTCCTGAAAATCCAAATAAGCTTGTTGCGAAAAGGCCTCGACCAGAGCTGCAAAAGCCCGGCGGTAACCCAACAGCTCGAAGAACTCAATGAGGGGGTGACCACAGCCTACGCCCAACTCAGAGAACTGCTGTCGACCTTCCGCCTGACCGTTAAAGAACCCAATCTGCGCAACGCCCTCGAAGCCATGCTGGAGCAACTGCGCGGCCAAACAGATACAGAGCTGGAACTCAGCTATCGCCTGCCGCCACAGTTACTGGCGGCGCACCAACACATTCACATTCTGCAGCTCACCCGAGAAGCCACCCTCAATGCCATTAAACATGCAAATGCGAGTCGTATTTGTATCAGCTGCGAAAAGAACTCTGATAACATGGTGGTTATCAGTGTCGAAGACAACGGCATAGGCCTGGCGCATATCAAGGAAAGGGATCAACATTTCGGCATAGGGATAATGCACGAACGAGCCAGCCGTCTCTCGGGTATGGTTGAATTTTCCAGCAATGCGTCGGGAGGCACCAGTGTTGTCCTGACTTTCCCACCTCAGCAGGAGCCACATCATGGGTAAACCTTATTCAGTTCTGGTAGTCGATGACCATCCCTTACTGCGTCGCGGTATCTGTCAGTTACTGGCATCCGATCCTGACTTTAGTCTCTTCGGTGAAGCCGGTACCGGGCTCGACGCCCTGGCGGCTACCGCCGAAAACGAGCCGGACATTATCCTGCTGGATCTGAATATGAAAGGTATGACAGGCCTAGATACCCTGAACGCCCTGCGTCAGGAGGGAGTGACCTCCAGAATCGTTATCCTGACGGTTTCCGATGCCAAACAGGATGTTATCCGTTTACTGCGAGCCGGCGCCGATGGTTACCTGCTCAAGGATACTGAACCCGATCTGCTGCTCGGGCAACTAAAAGAAGCCATGTCCGGCCACCGAGTGATCAGCGCCGAAGTGGAAGACTATCTGTTTGAATTGAAAAATGCCGCCGAGGAGGAAGCCTGGCTCGACAGCCTGACACCGAGAGAATTGCAGATACTGCAGCATCTGGCTGAAGGCCAGAGCAACAGGGTAATCTCCGAAGAACTACATATCAGCGAAGGCACGGTCAAGGTGCATGTCAAAAACCTGCTTCGCAAGGCCAATGCCAAGTCCCGCACCGAGATGGCTGTGCGTTACCTCAACCGTTAAGCCACAAAAAAGGGACGCTCCCGCGTCCCTTCTCATAGTTGCCAACGCCGCTTAATCAGCGACTCTGGTGCAGAAAGTCACACCAACTTTCAAGCACATCCTGAAAGTCTTCCAGGCCGCACCAGGCTTCTGACTCGGCATCATAGAGGGAGAGGGACTCATCCAACTCCTGACTCTCGCCGAATTCGAGCACATTGGCGTAAACACGCACCTGCTCCTGATCCAGTTGCAGCGTCAGATCCCGGCCAATCAACTGCCATTCGCGAATGCGTCCTGACTGTAAGTCTGCCAATGCCTGTTTGACCCGAGTGCAGATCTCGACGTCATCCGCCAACTCTTCAGAGAACCATTGCCCCAGTACATGATGCTCCATACTGAAGCGGGCCATTGCGGTTCCCGTCAGTGAATTGCGCCGAAATTCGTATTCCATGGTGCCACTTCTTTTGCTGTAATCAAACCTATACTAATTTTAACCCAGAGCCCCGGGGATTGCCCATAGTTATGCCCATGCTTTACTTTCTATAGCCGTATTCCTCAGTTAGCTCTGCTCTGAGCCATTTAAGCCATTGAAGATTGGCAATGGCATAGTGATGCTACAGCGAGACAAGTTGGTGTAATCATCGAATGGCTGACAAATTCCCAAAGCGCGAGTCGAAAAAGCGCGCATGCGGCGCAAGCCAATGTCGCTTTATCCCGATCCCCCCCATGACCTTACTTGCCTGCCGAGCTTTTCATTGCCACTGAATGAGTAAATTCCTATGCCCAGTGGTATAACTAGGTTAGCTTGAACTAAAGCAAATCTATGAGAGTGAATCTATGGCCGAAAAACAGTTTTGTGCCTTGCTGCTCAGTGGAGAGATGGCAGGCAAGGAGTTGACGCTGCAACAGGTCAGCGACTGGCAGCCAGAGCAGGGTATACTCTGGCTGCATCTGGACTATAAGAAGAAATCCAACCGTCAGTGGTTGCAACAACACAGCGGCCTGGAAGCGCTGGAAGTGGCAGCACTGTTGGCGCAGGACACTCGCCCCAGGGTGGTACAATCCGGCCAGGGTTTCCTGCTGGCGCTCAGAGGGGTCAATCACAACCCCGGGGCTGACCCGGAAGACATGGTGTCGATACGCCTCTACCTGGACAATCACAGAATAATCAGCACCAGCAGTCGCGAGCTATTATCGGTCAATGACATCATCCAAAGCGTCGGCCAAGGCGCTGGCCCCGGCAACACAGGAGAATACTTGTTGACGTTGACGCAACGGCTCACCCAGCGGAAGACGGAGTTTATCGACCGGCTGGAGGAAACCGTCGACGACCTGGAAGACAAGGTCATGGCCGGTAACGACAAGGATCTGCGCAGCGACATCGCCGAGCTCAGGCGCCAGATAGTGGTGGTCCGGCGCTACCTGGCGCCGCAGCGGGAAGCCTTTAGCCGCCTGCTGGCAGACTCGGCCAAGATATTTGATGAACAGCAGCGGCTTAAATTCAACGAAATCAACGATCAACTCATTCGCTGCATCGAAGATCTGGACGCAATAAGAGACAGAGCCAGCGTCACCCAGGAGGAGATGCAAAACCGTCAGGCCGAGGCCGTCAATCGCCGCCTCTATTTCCTGTCGCTGATCAGCGCCGTCTTCCTGCCACTGGGGTTTCTCACAGGTCTGCTCGGGGTCAATATCGCCGGGATCCCGGGCGCCGATGTCGGCTGGGCCTTCGGAGCCTTTTGCCTATTTCTGCTGATATTGGTGGGAGGACAGTTGTGGCTGTTCTATCGCTATAAGTGGCTTTAGAATCAATGACGCAAGCAGTGGTTGTAAAGAAGAAAGGACGCCGGCGGCGTCCTTTTCAATATCGGGTATCCACTTTCCGTAAAAGAAGGGATTACTTGGCAGAAGCCTCGGCTTCGGTCGGTTCTACAGGGGCATCGGCCTTCTTGACCTTGAGCAACTCGACTTCAAAGATGAGTGTTGAGTTGGCTGGAATAGTGCCCATGTCACGCTCGCCATAGGCCAGCTCAGATGGGATTACGAAACGATACTTGGCGCCGACCGGCATCAACTGTACACCTTCGGTCCAGCCCGGGATCACCCGGTTCAGGGCAAATTCTGCCGGTTCACCGCGGGAGTAGGAGCTGTCAAACTCAGTGCCGTCGATCAGAGTACCACGGTAGTGAACTGTCACTACGTCTTCGGCGGCCGGCTTCTCACCCTCGCCTGGAGTCAATACTTCATATTGCAGACCGGATTCAGTGGTGATCACACCTTCTTTGGCCTTGTTCTGTTCCAGATAGGCTTTGCTTTCCTGCATCGACTTGGCCGCCATTTCCTGAACCTTGGCCATACGTTTTTCATTCAGCTTTTGATCCAGACCTTCAAGCACTTTCTGCATCTCATCTTCTGTCAGTTGCAGCTCGTCTTTCAGACCCTGTTGAAAACCTGTCACAATCAAAGCACGATCGACTGAGAAACCCAGCTCTTCCTGTTCTTTGATATGACCGGCCATATAGCGGCCGATAGAGGCGCCCACGCTATAGGCTTCTTTCTGCTCGACAGAGCTCAGTTCCACCTTGTCGGCACTCGCTGTTTTTTGTTCTTGGTTACAAGCGGAAAGGCCGAATAGAGCCAGCGCGACCAGTGAAATTTTGTAAATCGGTTTCATTAAAGGCATCCTCAGGATCTTCAAATGGTTACAATTAACCCAAAATGTGTAAGACGACTCACTTTATACCAGTTAACTTTGAGATACAAAGCAGATTATCCATACTGGTTAACAAGGGAAAGCGGTCAACAAGCCGAGCCCCTTGTATGGAAGTGACAGCGTTTTACCCTTACTCAAAATGACAAGTCGAGGCGGTATAAGTTCATGGCAATAAACAGATTGCTACTTATTTGCACGCTCAGTTTTACTCTGCTGGGCCTTGGTGCCTGCCATCCAGGCCCGGATAGCAGCCAATCCTTGGCGGCCGATCCCAGCTACAGCGCCAGCCTCTCTGCCGATGGCCGCTACGCTTTGATAAGCAGCAAAGAGGGGATCAGGCTTTGGGATCTCAAACAAGGCGCTGTCAAGTATCAGTGGGCTCAAGGCAGTGCAGCCAACGATGTGATCGCCACTGATATTTCGGTAAATGGAGAATATGCGGTGACGTTAAGCCGCGATTCAGTTGCACTGTGGAAAATCGCCGACGGCCGGGCGGCGGGTTGGTGGTCACTGCCGGCAGTAGCCCAGGCTGTGGCCGTGGCCGACAACGGCCAGTTGCTGGTGGGGTTGGCCGATGGCGCGGTAATGTCGCTGACCCCGACCACAGGTGTGCTGGTGAAATTTCTTGGCCACAGCGAAAAGGTCAACAGCGTTGCCCTCTCTGCCGATGGCCGCCTGGCATTGACCGGGGCCAATGACGCTACCGCCCTGCTATGGCGCACCCAGGATGCTCAGGTACTGAGGCGCTGGCAGATGGACTCCAGGGTACTGAAGGTTGCCCTCAGCCGCAGCGGTAACCTCAGCTTAGTGTCCGACAGTACCGGCAATGCCGACATTTGGCACAATGACTCAGGGAAACTGGTCAGCTCGCTGGCGATAGTACGGCGGCAAATGAACTTTTCGGCGGCGCGCTTTATCCAACAGGAGCAGGCCTTGTTAACCGGCACACCAGCCAGAGAATTGAGTCTGTGGCAGGTCGATTCGGGGAAAAGAGTCGCCGACTGGCAAGTTTCACTGCCAAAAAAGCCTTTGCCCCAAAGCGCCGTAGTATACTCAGTGTCTGAATCCGACAACGGCCAACTTCAAAGTATCAGTAGTGCCAGCTTGCTGGAACGCTGGTCGGCGCCAACACAGAGGTAAGTAATGCAAGCAATCCCGGACAGGATCGAAGAACTCGAAACCAAGCTGTCATTTCAGGAAGCCACACTGGAAGAATTGAGTCAGGAGATTTTCGAACTCAATAAAGTCGTAGCTGAACAGCAGTTTCAGATCCAGTTGTTAATCAGTAAACTCAAGGCGGTAGAGCCAAGCAATATAGCGTCTCAATCGGAAGAAACGCCGCCGCCTCACTACTGAGTCGAATAAAGGGGGATAAGGATGTTAGCCATAGCAACCCACGGAGAACGTATTCTGGGGCAGACTGCCCAGCCGGTTCAGCGATTCGATGAACCTTTGGCAGCCCTGACCGAGAAAATGCTCGAGACCATGAAACTGGCACAGGGCGTTGGCATAGCTGCGCCTCAGGTAGGCCAAGGTATCCGCTTGTTTATTATGGCCCCCCACCCCAACGACAGATATCCGGATGCGCCTTTGATGGCGCCCCAGGTGGTGATCAACCCACAGATACTCAAACGCTCAAGCAAGATGCTGGCCGGGGAAGAGGGTTGCCTGTCTCTGCCCGGCGAAAGAGTACAGATTCTGCGCCATGAAAGCATAGAGGTACGTTATCAGGATCTCAGTGGCGAGTGGCAGCAGGAATGGTTACAGGGCTTTATCGCGCGCATTTTTCAGCATGAATATGATCATCTGGAAGGGCTCACCTTGAGAGAACGACTGGAGATCCAAAACCAAGGAGCCGGCTCTTGAAGTCAGGCAAGTTACTGCTGCCACTGCTGTTGTCATTGAGCCTCACTGGCTGCGCCTTCAACAGTGTATTAGTCAACTATCCATCCCAGTTGGCAGGCGTTCGCGCCGAGCTCAACTCATCAAAGCCGGGCAATGCAGCCAAAGAACTGGCAAATGGCATAAACGGCCGCGATGGCCTGCTCTATGCCCAGGAAGCGGGGCGCGCCGCCCAGATAAGCGGCAATTTCGCCGCCAGCAAAGACTATTACCAAAACGCCATAGCTGCCTACCAAGCCTTTGACGATAAGGCCAAGCTCAGTTTATCCGGACTGGGTTCCCAAGGCGGCAGCCTGCTGCTGAACGACAATATTATTCCCTATCGCGGTCCCGGGTATGAGCGCATCATGCTGCACCAGTATCAGGCTCTCAATTATCTGTTTGCCGGCGATGCCGAAGGCGCGTTGGTGGAGGTGCGTCGCAGCAATGAACTGCAATCGCTGGAGCAGCAAAGGTATGAGAAATCCAGCAGTGCGGTGCAACAGATGGCCAACGGCACCATCAGCGCCGAAATGGATAAACTGGGCAAGGCCGCCGGCAATGTCACCAGCTCGTTTTTGAACGCCTACAGTTACTACACCACAGGGGTACTGCACGAAATCCTTGGTGAGCGCAACGATGCCTTTATCGACTATCGCAAGGCGGCGCAGATTATGCCGGACAACCCTTATCTGCAGCAGGATCTGGTGCGCTTGGCCAAAGAGCTTGCCATGCCTCAGTATGATGAGTTCAAACGCCGTTGGGGAGAAGCGCCCTCGCCTGCCAAGGGACAAGGCCAGGTCATCTTGCTGTTGGAGCGCGGCTTTGTGCCCGCCAAAGAGAGCCTAACGGTTCCCTTCACCATTCACGGCAATTGGCAAACTGTCTCTCTGCCCACCTATATGCCCTCCAGAGTACCGGTCAACAGTGCCCATATCCGCGGCTTGTCAAAACCTATGACTGCAGCCCCGATAGCCAATATAGATGCCTTAGCCATCACGGCGCTCAAGGAGGAACTGCCCTATCTGCTGGTGCGCCAGGCCGCCAGAGTCTATGCCAAGTCGGAAATGGCCCGCAAGGCAGAGCGCAAAGACGGCTCGGATCTTGGGGTGATCGCCATGCAGATATTCAACGTGGTTACAGAGCAGGCCGATCGCCGCAGTTGGCTCACGTTACCGCGCCAAGCACAGATAGCAAGGCAGTTTGTCGATGCCGGCAGCTATCAACTGACCCTGGATAATCAGGGCACGGAAATTCAGGTTCAGAGTGGCAAGACCACTCTGGTCTGGGCAATAGACACTGGCAATGTCACACGTTTTTATACAAAATTGATTTGATAACCTTGAAATGGAACTGACTATGAAACACTTGAAGCTGATACTGATACTGGCAATGGCTATGGGCATGGCAGCCTGTCAATCCAAAGTGGAATACGGTGATGCCACTGAGGTAGAGACAGTGAATGAAAACTTCGGTTCGACAGATCTGCAAGCCATTGCCGCCAAAATGGTCGACAGCATGCTGACTTTCCCGCCTGTGGTGGCCATGACAGCCAACGACAGACCTATCATCTTTGTCGACAAGATCAAGAACAAGACCTCTGAGCATATAGATACTGAGTCAGTGACCGACTCCATCAGCAACAAGCTGCTGCGCTCAGGCAAGTTCCGTTTTATCGATATGACCAAGGTGGATTCAGTGCGCAAGCAACTGGACTACCAGAACAACGCCGGCATGGTTGACCCATCCACCGCCATCAAGTTCGGTCGTCAGATAGGCGCTCAATACATGCTCTACGGCAACCTTTCCAGCATAGTTAAACAAAATGGCAGCACCCGTGATGTCTACTACAAGATGACTATGCGCCTGATGGATCTGGAAACCGGCTTAATCGAATGGTCCGATGAAAAAGAGATCCGCAAAGTGAAGTCCAAGTCCTTCCTCGGGCTCTAACCAAGTCTAACGCTCCTTCCCAAAAGCCGCTGTCACAGCGGCTTTTTTGTAACATTTCTCCTTTGTTCTTTGGCGGCAAATAGCGTAATTTATGCCGCGGGCACCAAGCCTGAGAGGGTATTAATCCTAAGTGTATTCCTCCCCTTTCATTCCTGTTGTGAGGGAAAACACCGACACCCAATGGTAAAACAATAAAAAGCAAGGAATCTGTTTGTGAAATCTCTTCCCCGGTTGTTTGGTCTCAGCCTGTTGGCTGCCGGACTACTGACACTCAGCGGCTGCAGCAGCACTCAATCCTCTGCCGGTGTGCGTGATGGCAGCAGTTATATCAGCGAGCAACAGGCGATGGCCCGCTCTGCCAGAGTCAGCAATGTCAGCTATGAACTGGACTTTACCTTGGATGGTAGCGAGCGATTTGCCAACCGCACCCTGGTACGTTTCAGTCTCAGCGACAACCAACAGCCCCTGACACTGGACTTGAGCAAGGCGCAGATCACCAGCCTTAAGATCAACGGCCACAGGCTCTATCCCAAATACAATGGCGCCTACCTGGAGATCAGTGCCAAGTTGCTGCTCAAAGGCGACAATGAAATAGAAGTCAGCTTCACACGCCAGCACTCCACCAATGGTGAAGGACTGCATCGCTTTGTGGATCCCGTCGATGGCAAGGTCTATCTCTACTCTCACTTTGAGCCCGCCGCCGCGCAGCAGATGTTTGCCGTATTCGACCAACCGGATCTCAAGGCCAGCTACAAGTTAACCGTCAGAGCCCCCAAAGACTGGCAGGTGATCAGCGCCACCCAAGAATTGAGTGTGACCCCGGAGGGTAACAGCCAGCTGTGGCAGTTTCCGGCAACGCCCAAGTTGAGCCCCTACAACTTTTCCATGCATGCCGGCCCTTACCACGTCTGGCAAGACAACAGCGGCAAATACCCCATGCGCCTGTTTGCCCGCCAATCTGTGGCGGCCCAGGTCAATGCCGCCGACTGGTTCAGATACACAGGCGCCGGGCTTAAGTTTTTTGACGACTATTTCGGTATCGACTACCCCTTTAAAAAATACGATCAACTGCTGGTGCCTGACTTCCTCTATGGTGCCATGGAAAATGCTGCTGCCGTCACCTTTGCCGAAGGGCGTTTTCTTGGCAGTGGTGAGATGACAGCCAATCAGCGCCAGCGCTTGGCGTCTGTGATCATGCATGAAATGGCGCACCAGTGGTTTGGCGATCTGGTGACCATGAAATGGTGGAACGGTCTGTGGCTCAATGAAAGCTTCGCCTCCTTTATGGGCATGCTGGCGAGCGCCGAAGCCACTGAGTTTGACAATACCTGGCGCAGTTTTTACGCCAGGGGCAAACAGAGTGCCTATCAACAGGACTCAGGCGTTACCACCCACCCCATAGAAGTGCCAGTGGCCACTAGTGCCAACGCCTTCGATAATATCGATGCCATCACTTATCAGAAAGGTGCCGCGGTTCTGATTCAACTGCGTCACCTGCTTGGGGAGCAAACCTTCCGCCGTGGCGTCAGTGAATACCTCAAACGCTACTCCTGGCAAAACGCCACACTGGAAGACTTCATTAGCAGTCTCGGCCAGGCCGCCAAGCGGGATCTGAGCCAGTGGACCCGGGATTGGCTCTACAGCGCCGGTGTCAACAGCCTCAAGGCCGAGTTCCAGTGCCAAGATGGCCGCATCAGTGAATTTGCCCTGTTGCAGTCAACAAGCGATCCCGCCTACCCGACTCTCAGAGAGCAAAAAGTTCAGCTAGCCTTACTGAGCAATGGCCGCCATGAGATGCACCTGCTGCAAACTCTGGCCGTTAGCTACCAAGGTGAAAAAACCTTGGTGCCGCAACTTACAGGAGCATCCTGTCCTGATTTGGTTTATCCCAACTATCAGGACTGGGGCTATGTCAAAGTCGAGCTCGACCCTCGCTCGTTCGATACCGCCTTCAATCACCTGGCCAGGGTAGAAGATCCCCTGCTGCGCGCCATGCTCTGGCAAAGCCTGTGGGACAGTGTCCAGAGCGGTAAGTTGCCTTTGAACAAGTATCTGGAAACCGTGCTTATCAATGCTCCCAAAGAGAGCGATTACACCCTGCTGGGGCAAATTCTCGGCAATATGCGCTACAGCAAGGCCTTGCTCGAGTCGATGGCTCCGATTCACTCGGCCTATGCCGAGCGCGCCATCAGAGCGCTGGCGCAGATGAGCCTGCGTCTGACCATGCAAAACGCGGATAATAAAGATCTGCAGCGGCGCTGGTTCGATGCCTATGTGGACTTTGCCCGCGACGGGGACTCGCTGGATCACCTGCTGTCACTGCTGCAGGGCTACAGTAAGATAAAGGGAATAGAGCTGGATCAAGATACCCGCTGGCAGCTTATCTATCAGTTGAACCGTTACGATTACCCCACCAGCAAACTTCTGCTGCAGCAAGAAGCCAAACTTGATATCAGCGATTCAGGGCAAAAGGCGGCCATCGCCGCTGAAGTAGTGCGTCCGGACACCGCCGGTAAACGCCGCTGGCTGGAAAAAATCAACCATTCGGCGCTGCCGTTTGCCAAGCTGAGGGTGGCGATGGAAAACCTCTATCCCAGCAGCCAAGGGCAACTGCAGGCCAGCACCGCAGAGCAGCGCTTGAATCAGTTAGCCACTCTGGACGCCGAAAAAGACCCGGTATTTATGCGCAGTTACGCGCCGGCATTATTACCGCGTCAATGCAGTCACGCCTCAGTGCTGCGGCTCGAAAAAGCCTTGCAGGCCAACCCAGAGCTATCGGCCCAGACCCAGCGCAATCTCAAGCAAGCAATAGAAAGGGAGCGGCACTGCGTGTTGATAAAAGAAACCCTTAAGCCTTAATTGGCAAAGCAAGTTCAAGGGCCTCAATGAGGCCTTTGGCGTATTATTGGTCCAACCGAGCCACACAATAGTGCCGTAATGTGCGAGAATAATGTGCCAAAATATTCAATATGCTTAACACCCAAGGAGTCATTATGGGATTAATGAGTCTGGTAGCCGTCATAGCCATAGGCTTTTTTGCCATGGTACTCATCAAGGACTACAACAGTAAGCAGCAAGACGGTCAAAGCCGTGAGATAGAAAAACTGCAACGGGAAGTGGACGAACTGAAGCAGCGGATTGCCAACCTGGAAACCATAGTTACAGACAAGAGCTACGATCTGAAGGACAAGATCAATCGACTCTAAGACTAACGCAATGGTTCCTCTTCAGTATATCCGGAACAAGATACTGTATTAATTAAGTTAGTTGTCATAATTTTACTATCCGGCTGTCATTTAGCATCCTTAGCTTAAGAAATACCATGCTCGTCAGGCGAGTAAACTCCTGTGCGAAATAGCAAAAGGATCTGCTTAATGAAGGTTTTTCACTCCCAAACAACGTCGGCATTACTTGGCTCTGTACTGCTTGGTCTGTTGCTCGGTGGCTGCAACAGCAATGACAACAACGCCAATACTTCAACTCCGGCTCAGGATCAGCAGGAGAAAGTTGGCGCCAACCTGGGCCCCCGTCCCCTGTTTCTGGTAAATGACATGGATGAAGGGCCGCTCAAAGATAAACTGGCACAATGCAGCAAGGCGCCCTTTTATCGCACCGACTTCAGCATAGGCCACCGCGGCGCCTCCATGCAGTTTCCAGAGCACACCAAAGAAGCCTATTTGGCGGCTATAGATGCCGGCGCCGGGATAGTGGAATGTGATGTCACCTTCACCGCCGATAAACAGCTGGTTTGTCGGCACTCCCAATGCGATCTGGCCACAACCACCAATATCCTCGGCATCCCTGAGTTGGCAGCCAAATGCCGTCAGCCTTTCTCTCCCGCCGATGCTGCCAATGGTATTAACGCCAGCGCCGAGTGCTGTACCAGCGATATAACTCTGGACGAATTCAAACAGCTTTGCGGCAAGATGGATGGTTTTAATCCCAAGGCCACCACGGCGCAAGCATTTATGGAGGGCACTCCTGCCTGGCGCACGGATCTTTACGCCAGTTGCGGCACATTGATGACCCATGCCGAGAGCATAGCTCTGTTTAAAGAAGCCAAGGTCAAGATGACGCCTGAACTTAAGGCTGCCAGCGTGCCCATGCCCTTCGATGGCTTCAGCCAACAGGACTATGCTCAGAAGATGATCGACGAATATCAGGCCGCCGGGGTGCCGGCAAAAGACGTCTATCCCCAGTCATTTAATCTGGAAGATGTGCAGTACTGGTTGGCCAATAATACCGATTTTGCCAGGCAGGCCGTCTATCTGGATGGCAGGTATGACTCGGACAGCAGCTTTAACCCCAATGATATGGGCCATTGGCAGGCCGATATGCAAAGGCTCAAGGCGCTGGGAGTCGAAATCATTGCGCCGCCCTTGTGGGTATTAGTCGTTCTGGATGACAGCGGCAAAATAGTTCCCTCGGCCTATGCTCTGGCGGCCAAGGAAGCCGGGCTTAAAATAATCACTTGGTCACTGGAGCGATCCGGCCCCCTGGCACAAGGCGGTGGTTGGTACTACCAAAGCATCAGCGGCAACATTAATAACGATGGCGATGTTTATCAACTACTGGATGTACTGGCCAAAGAAATAGGAGTACTGGGGGTCTTCTCCGATTGGCCGGCGACCGTAACTTACTATGCCAACTGCATGGATATCTAGCCATTGCTGACAACAAAGAGGGCGCCCATCGGCGCCCTCTTTGTATTGGATTTTTTATCAGAGAAACAGCTCTTTGATATTTTTGAGATCGCCCTTACCTTCGGCCAGCTCTTGTGCACTCAGGCCGGAAACTTCATGGGGGAATACCAGCCATTCATCCGAGGCGTGGATATAGTAGTCGGGTTTCAGTGGCACCGCAGTATTCTGTGGCTTGTAGTAAGGACAAGCGATACGGATATCCTTGGGCATATTCAGACGCATGGATTGACTGAGCTTTTCCTTGAGAGCAAAAACGCTGCGCCCGGAATCGAAGACATCATCAACAATCAACAAACCATCATCGGCATTGGCATTTTCAACAATGTAATGCAGACCATGAACCTTGATCTCCTTGCTCTGCTTGTCTGTACCTATGCCGTAATAGGATGAAGTGCGCACCGCTATATGGTCGGTTTCCACCTTTTTGAAGTCGAAAAACTCCTGTACCGCGATCCCTATTGGAGCGCCGCCACGCCAGATCCCAACAATAAACTGCGGCCGAAAACCACTGTCATAGACCTGTGCAGCCAGACGAAATGAATCCTCCAGCAATTCCTGAGCGGTAATAAAGCGTTTTTCTATCATAGGTATACGACCCCATCTTGTTCTATTTTGTGTGCTTCGCTGTCTGCTTTGGCAGGTACTGAATTGGAGGCCTGTTCCAAAATCCGGAGTGGGCTTCCACCATTGTAGGCAGGCAGAGGATTTTGGGCGCGCATTTTATAACAAATTTTTCCTCGGTGCTGTGCCAAATGCACATTCTTGTGTCTCAGGCGACAAAAAATCTTCTCTAGTTGCTCAGCCCTAATTGAGCAATCTCTACTTTATTCATTCAAGCATGTTCAATTAATAAATAACAAACTAATTAACAATGTTTTTTTAACACCAAACGAATCACGAATGAATACTTAAGCATTTTTTATGATTAGTTATTGATTGAGATATGGGAACTGGCTATAGTGCCAGTCATACGGTTCCTCAAGAGTATCTCCAAGATGAAAAAATCCCTGCTTATGGCCACTATCACGGCCTTGCTGTTGACCGGCTGCGGTAAAGATCAAGATGTACTGGTCGTCGGCACCAATGCCGCTTTCCCACCATTTGAATACATGGGGGGCGCCAATGGTGATGAGGTAAAAGGGCTGGATATCGACATTGCCAAGGCGATTGCCGCCGATGCAGGTAAAACCCTCAAGGTAGAAAACCTCAAGTTCGACTCTCTGATAGTGGCGCTGAACTCAGGCAAAATCGATTTTATCGCCTCTGGTATGACAATCACGGATGAGCGGCAAAAGAGTGTCAACTTCTCTACGCCATACTATGAAGCCACCCAAGTGGTGATAGTCAATCAGGACAGCCAGGTATTCAACACTCCGGCTGATCTTGCCGGCAAGAAGATTGCGGTGCAGTTGGGCTCTACCGGCGACATCATGGCCAAGGAACTCAAGGCCGAAGTCGTCGCTTTCAATACGGGTTTTGAAGCCTTTATGGAGCTGAAAAACCACAAGGTAGACCTGGTACTGTTCGACAGCCAACCGGCAGCCACTTATCTGGCCAAGAACCCCACTCTCAAACAGTTGGATATCGATTTCTCCCCCGAGTTTTACGGTATTGCTGTCGCCAAAAATCAACCCGAACTGCTCAGCCAGATCAATGCCACACTGGTACGGCTACAAAGCTCAGGCGAATACCAACAACTCCTTGAAAAATATCAGAAGTAGTCTTAGATGGATGCAATAATCTCTTCGCTGTTTACCCCCATAGGGGAAGACGGCATGATCGGTATTTTGCTGATCCTAAACGGCCTCAAGGTCACCTTGACTGTGACCTTCTTCGCCATGATCCTCGGCGCCATTCTCGGGGTGCTCACCACCTTGATGGGCATGTCCGAGCGCTGGTATCTGCGCTGGCCGGCCAAGCTGTATGTCGGGGTGATCCGCGGTACTCCTGTAGTAGTGCAACTGGTGATCCTCTACTTTATTGTGTTGGCCGCCATGGATGTCGACAAGGTGACCGCCGCCATCATCGCCTTTGGCCTCAACAGCGGCGCCTACATCAGTGAGATCATCCGCGCCGGTATCCAGGCGGTCGACAAGGGCCAGGCCGAGGCCGCCCGCTCTTTAGGGATGAGCCATTCACTGACCATGCGTGAAGTCGTGTTACCGCAGGCAATCAAGAATATTCTGCCGGCGCTCGGCAATGAATTTATCGTGCTCTTGAAAGAAACCGCCGTCATCGGCTTTATCGGTGGCGTGGATCTGATGCGCGCCGGTGAAATCATCCGCAGCCGAACCTTCGAAGATGTGGTGCCGCTGCTGACTTGTGCCCTTATCTATTTGTTATTGACCTACAGCTTCACCTGGCTGTTGGGTAAGTTTGAAGCGAGGCTGAAACAAAGTGATTGAGATAACCAACCTGCATAAGTCCTACGGCAAACTGGAAGTACTCAAGGGCATAGATCAGCATATCGCCAAGGGAGAAGTGGTCAGCATCATAGGCCCAAGTGGTAGTGGCAAGAGCACTTTTCTGCGTTGTATCAACCTTTTGGAGCAACCGACTGAAGGCGAAATACGAATAGCCGGTGAATCGATAACGGCGCCTGGCGCCTGTGTCGACAAGCTCAGGCAGAAAGTGGGCATGGTATTTCAGCACTTCAACCTGTTTCCCCACAAGACGGTATTGGCCAACCTAACGCTGGCACCGGTCAAGCTGGGATTGATGAGTTTGGCCGAGGCCGAAGCCAAGGCTTTGGGATTGCTGGCTAAGGTTGGTCTGGCAGATAAGAAAGATGCCTATCCATCCAGCCTGTCCGGCGGCCAGAAGCAGAGGGTGGCCATTGCCAGAGCCCTGACCATGTCTCCGGAGCTGATGCTGTTTGACGAACCCACCTCGGCGCTGGATCCGGAAATGGTCGGCGATGTGCTGGACGTGATGCAATCTCTGGCTCGCGACGGCATGACCATGGTGATAGTCACTCACGAAATGGGGTTTGCCCGCGAGGTGTCTGACAGGGTGATCTTCATGGATGAAGGAGTGATCCAGGAAGCGGGCACACCGGAGCAGATTTTTAACGCGCCGCAAAATCCCCGAACTCAAGGTTTCCTTGCCAAGGTGCTGCGCTGATCACAAGGTAACTTTTTAGTACAAAAGTGCCATAAATCTGCCATCGTTTCTCTCTATGTTGGGTGCTTTCCCAAACGCCCAATATAGAGAGGTTATTCTTGCGTCAATCCCATCAAGTCGCAGCATTGTCACTGCTGTCTCTGGCCCTGCTGGCCGGCTGTAACTCAGATAACGACACTCAAACTCCGGAGCCGGTAACGGGTCGCTGGCTCAAAGGCGATCTTCATGTTCACACCGCGGTTTCCCAGGATGCCAGAGAGACCCAGGCCGATATTCTCAAGTGGGGCTTCGAGGACTTTGGCCTGGATTATATGAGCCTGACCAACCATATGCGCAACAACAGCCAGGACAATGACGATAACGACCTAGGCGGCATTCTCTTCTATGATGCCCTCACCCGCTACGAAAAACCCGGACTCGCCAGCCTGATGCCCAACTACCCGGGCAAGTTGGTTTACTCCGGCTTTGAGTGGGATATGCCGACTCACGAGCACTTCAATATCGCCATCCTGGCCGATGAACAGCAGACTCTGGATGCGATTAAAACCTTCGAATACAGCTTCAGCGCCAAGAATGAGCCGGAGGATTTCACAGCCGAAGATCTCGCCGCCTGGGAGGCCGCCGGCGTCAAGCGTCAGAATCAAACCCATGCAGATGCCGTAGCGGCGCTTGCCTGGCTACAGCAACATTTTCCCAAACAGAGCTACGGCATGCTCAATCATCCCAGACGCTATCTCGACAGCTACACCATAGCCGAAGTCAGGGAGCTTCATGATGCCGCGCCTGAGGTCTTCTTCCTGGTGGAAGGTATGGTTGGCGGCCAGTTCAGTGGCAACCGCGGTGACTATGGTGACAGCTCGAGCGGTGTTTACGGCGGTGTCGATCCCGTCGTTGCCGAAGTCGGCGGTTGGTGGGATGCGCTACTGGGAGAAGGGCGCAGAATTTGGAACATGGGTAACTCGGATATTCATTTCAAGACCAGGCCACCCTACGCCAGCAGTTATTATCCCGGCGAATATGCCAAGAATTACACCTGGGTTGAGGGTGAAGGTACCCAGGCACTGCTTGAAGGGCTACGCTCGGGGAACAGCTTTGCGGTATTTGGCGATCTCATCGACGGGCTGGATTTCCAGATGAATAGCGGTGAGCAAACCATCACTATGGGACAAACCTTGAGCGCCAAGGCCGGCGACAAGGTCACTATCAATATCAGGTTCCGCAGCCCTGAGCTAAATAACAAGGAAAGCGATATCGGCAATGAACACTACGCTGGCATTAATCCTGGAGTACACCATATCGATTTGATTGCCGGTGATATCGGTGAGCGAGCCAAGCCGGGAACGGCTGCCTGGCAAAAGGAAACCAACGACAGCACCCGGGTGATTAAGTCATTCACCCAGGCTGACTGGCAAAAAGACAGCGATGGTTTCTACAACATGAGCTTCAGCTTTATCGCCGATGGTAAGCAGTATTTCCGCCTGCGTGGTACTAACCTGGATTACAACGTCAACGGCTTGACCAACAAGGGCACACCTCTGCGTTCAAAGGTACTGCCTCAGGCTGAAGGGGAGCAGGTGCAGCAATGGTACAACGACATCAATGAGCGTAACTACGGCGATCTCTGGTTCTATTCCAACCCGCTGTTTATCACCACCCAATCCTGAAGTAATTTCTGTTCTCAGGCGGGACGCGGCAACTGCCCGTCCCGCAAAAAGTCTTTTAAAAACCAGGTCAATGGCATGCTGCGGCTATTACGACGACTGAAAGCCACCTTGTCTGCGGAGCTTTGACAGAGCCAATATTCACACTCCTGCGGCTCGGTTGATAGCAACACCAAAGGATCGTGCAGCGCCAAATTGACGCCCTTTTCAGCTCTGGCCGAAGTGTAGCGGATCATCTGCGCCTGCTGTTGCAGCAACCAGGCCCCCAAAGCCTGGGTATAGGCATAGTTCGACTTGTGAGTCAGTTGCTGCTGCACTTCCTTCCCCTGCAATAGCGTCAGGTCGGCACAATCGCGGGCATTGATATCCACAGAGTACAACATATGCTCAGAGCGCAGCGGCTCCAGATAAGGCTCCAACATATCGGCCATAAAGACAAAACGATAATAGGCGACTTCGGCCAAACAGGTCTGCCAGGATTCACTGGCATAAAAGAAGCTTTCCATTGTGATACTGCCAAAGCGCGAACCATGGCGCAGCGGCGGATAACGAAACGGGGTCTTGAGCAGATAATGCAAGTGCTCAGTCCCGCTTCGGTAAGGCGGTTTAACCTCATCGAGCAGGGATTCAAGCAGCATCTGTTCGTCAAAATCATCCACCAGACTCAGGGTGGCGGCTTCTTCCTGGGACTCGACCAGGCGATAACCTCGGCCAAAGTAGTGGCGAGGAAAAAAGTCCTGCGGCTCTAACGCACTAAAATCCATTTTCAGTTGTTTGTCTCCTGTCACCGGTTATGGCTGTCAGACCTTGCCTCTCATAGCATCCAGATATTGGTTAACACTCACCAGACCAACCACGGTTTGCAATAAAGTCTTGGGGGTTCCATTCAGCGCCTTGTTGGGACTGTTGAGCCAGTGACGCATAAAGGCTTTTTCACCACCCGCTATGGCATACAGCGAGCGATATAGACGGATAAGTTGCAACTGCAACTCCCCCTGCTTGGAATCGGGTTTAAACCCCTTGCCGCTGTTACGGCTCAAGGTGCTGGGATTTACGCCTATGATACGGCTGGCCTCGGCCTGGGTAAGTTGTAACTCGCTGCAAGCATTGGAAAACGCCTTGAACAATACCTCGGCTGCATTGGCTTTCTCTAGGGTATTCATCTTTGCTGCTCCGCCATAAACCTGTCCATATATTAGCCAACCAGCACGGCAAACGCAATTTAAGACTCAATATAAATGCAAAAGCAACCCCACTGACACCAATTAGTGGTTCCCACCAGCGTACTTTCAATTTATTTTTGATATAGCTTGCAGCAGAAACACTGTTGTAAAGCGCAACAGAGATCGTAGAATGCCAAAACAATTTCAGCCTCATTTGTCCGGAGCAGTGACATGACAGATCTGACATACCTTGCCAAAAAGCGCTATACCACCAAGGCTTTTGATCCCAACAAGAAGATCCCCCAGGATAAAATTGAAGATCTGCAGAGTCTGCTGCAGTTCAGCCCCTCCTCGGTGAACTCCCAGCCATGGCACTTTGTACTGGCCGCGACAGATGAAGGCAAAGCCAAAATTGCCGAGTCTACCGCAGACTATGGCTTCAACACGCCAAAGATCCTCAACGCTTCCCACGTGATTGTGCTCTGTACCCGCAACAACATGGACGAAGCCCATCTACTGCGTCTGCTTGAGCAGGAAGAGGCCGATGGCCGCTTCGCCGACGAAAACGCCAAACAAGGCCAACACAACGGCCGCTCTTTCTTCACCAATATGCACAAGTTCGAACTTAAGGACCTGCAGCACTGGATGGAAAAACAAACCTATCTGGCGCTGGGTACTCTGCTGCTGGGCGCCAGCGTATTGGACATAGATGCCACTCCTATTGAAGGCTTCGATGCCAGCAAACTCAATCAGGTTCTGGGTTTGAGAGAACAAGGCCTGACGGCCAGCGTGGTTGTGGCCCTTGGCTACCATGACGAGTCAGACTTCAACGCCAAGCTGCCCAAGTCTCGCCTGCCTCAGGAAGAGCTGTTTACCAAAATTTAAGCGAGGTCTCCTTCCCTGCTTTTCTTTCAGAACCCGGCTCCACGCCGGGTTCCATTATTTTCACCTTGCACCCACGGACACCTGTGGCATAGTAGATTTTATCGTCAGTTCAGGATGAATGATTGCTACCATGCTGCTTGCCAAACCCGCGCTGAACCAGGCCGACGTTACTGAAGTCAAGCCGACCCGACTCAAGGGCGATAACCCGCTTATCTGGCCAATTCTCGGTTTGCTCAAACGCAGCAACCGCTCCTGGAAGGTGCATCACCTCGCCACCGAATTACAGCAGCAGGGACTGATGCACGACTTGGATCCTCTGCCCGAGAAAGATCTGTTCAAACGCAACTTTCTGCTGATGAATGCCCTCTATGAACTGCAACACATACTGCTGCCGGGCCAATGGCTGCAGGTAGAAGCCATGGATATCATATTGCTGCGGATCCCACCGGCCAATGTGCTGCAACTACAACAGGATGACTCAGCGCTTAGAGACTACTACCTCGACTGGAACAACTATGACACCTGCGTCAATGTCGTTCGTGAGATGCTGGAGTCCTTCTGGAACAGTTATCAGGATTATATTGGCGTACGACGCGGCCGTTTTGCCCAGCGAGAGGCGCTGCGGGTATTGGAACTGGAAGCCGACGCCAGTGACAAGGAGATCCGTCGCCAGTGGCGTAAACTGGCGCTAAAGTGGCACCCGGACAGGCAAGGTGGTGATGCCGCCAAGTTCAGACAGATCTGCGAAGCCTGGCAAGCCCTGCGAGGTTGAATAACCAGGCAAAGCGCCAAAGCTTAGCCTCGCTCACAGAAATGACCGCCAAAGGCACCGACGCTTAAGTCATAATTAAGCCAGTCACACTAACCTGACAGCAAAGGGCGCTGCGCCCGGTCAATTCTGAGGAGATTATTTTGCTCAAGCCACTGGTTGCCGCAATGGCACTTACCCTGATCCCGCTGGCCGCCAACGCCGCCGACTTTATCGAAGGTAAACACTATACCCAGATAGCCAAGAAAGGCAGTGAAGAACCCAAGCTCACCGAGTTCTTCTCTTTCTACTGTCATAACTGCTTCAGCATGGAAACCCAGTATCTGCCGGACATCAAGGCCGGTCTCAATAAAGAAGTCAGCTTTGACAATAAGCATGTCGACTTTATGAACAGCGATCTGGGCACTGAGGTGATGAAGTCTCTGGCCATCATGCAGGAGCTGGGCGCGACAGAGAAGTTGACTCACCCCATGTTTGCCGCCATTCAGGGCGAGGAAGGAGCCCATGGCCATGACCATTCTGCCCCTGGACACAAGCACACCTCTGCTATCAATAGCCGCGACGATATCAAGCAACTGTTTGCCGCCAACGGCGTGGATGTCAGCCAGTATGATGCCTTGGCCGACAGCAAGAAAATCAATGATGTCATCGCCCTGTGGCGTAAACAGCAGAATGAATTTGCCATTCAGAGCGTGCCAAGCTTCGTGGTAAACGACAAATATATGGTTAACCTGGGAGAAATTCGCACTCTGGGCGAACTGACCGATCTGATCAATTTCCTGGCTACCGAAAAAGATGCCAAGCAAGATGAAGGCGGCAGCCTGGGTTGGTTGTTCCTGGCCTTTGCCGGTGTCGCTGCAGTCAGCAGACGCCGCCGCTGAAATCAGACGCTATAGCGACAAAACACTCTATTCGCCAACAATTTAAAGGCCACCCCAGGGTGGCCTTTAACATATCAAAAAATCTGTATATCCAATGAGTTAGGGAGACTTTATACCCAAGTAAAACCGCCTATCTGATGCAAATTGTGGATATTGCCCCCAAAGTGATAACGGCTTGCAAATGAATCAGCGCAAGATGTGTATAAAGCAAAATTTGCTCGCTTGTGCTGCAAAGTCGCCACTCCCATGTCAAAAGTAGGTTTGTCATTTGAATATCCTTCCTGGCGTATATGATTGAGTTAACACAGATTTATGAAAACTACCGAGAAGGTTTTGAAATCACTCTAAGTCACCTATGGCAGCAACAACTTGTGTAACAGAGGGAGCCTGATGGCTCCCTCTTCTTTCATCTTGTGCTTGCCTTTGCCAGTGGTCGTGCCTATAACCGCTTTCCTCCAGGAGTTTATTCAGGTACAAGATTAAAAAACAAACAAGGATGAACCATGAAACTCAGGCTGCCGCTGCTGGTTTTAATGCCGGTACTTCTTTTAAGTTCAGTCGCCCAGGCCAAGCCAGAGCCTTTGCTCTATGGCTACAGTGATACCCTGGCATCCAAGGTCTACCAAAGTGAGCGGCGCTGGATGCTGTCCTTGCCGGAACGCTACCATGCCACCCAAGACAGTGATCGCCGTTATCCCGTGCTCTATATCGTCGATGCCGACTTCCAGTTCCGCCATGTCTCTGCTGCGGTCAACAACCTCGCCAGAATGGGCAAGATACCGCCCATGATAGTAGTGGGTATCGCCATGCAGGGGCAGAAAGACTACCTCTACTCCACCACCTGGCCATCGGCTGAGGGCGCAGACTTTGGCGGCAGCGACAAAATGCTCGCCCACCTGCAACAGGAACTCGTGCCCTATATCGACAAACATTACCGCTCCTCGGGCCACAACGCCCTTGCCGGTTATTCTCTGGGTGGCTTGCTGAGCCTGCAGATGATGCTGCAATCCAAGAGTCCTTTCAGTGCCTTTCTCGCCATGAGTCCCAGCATCTGGTACGACAACATGGCGCTGCTTGAGCGGACCGCTCCTTGGCTGAAACAGCCTAGGCAGACATCGGCCTACCCCAGGCTTTTTCTCTCTCTGGCCAACGAACAAGGCATGGGGGTGGATGAATTCAGAAAGCTGCTTCATGAGCAGGCGCCCGAATGGCATTTCGACTACAGCTTCTTTCCCTCAGAAACACACTACAGCACCGCTATGCCGGCGCTGCTTGCCGGGCTGGAAAGCCTGACGCCAGGTTACTTTACCGATGTTGGCCCCTTGCTGCAGCTTGGGGATTACGAAGCGGTACTGGCACACTTTGAGGCCAAGAAAACACTTTGGAGCGGCTTTCATTTCGACTGGCTGCAGGCCTACACCTTGGGAAAGTACCTCTATTACAGTGAGCAGAAATCAAAGATGGCCGAAGTGCTCGCCCTGGCCAAAAAGCAGTTTCCAGAGGATCTTGCAGAGCTGAGTGCCGGCTTTGCCAAAGTGCTCAACAACCGGGGCGAGTTTAAGCTGGCCAAGGAACTCTTGCTGATGACCTCAAAAGTGGGTACTACCCAAGCCGATTGGCAGCAACAACTAAGCCTGGCACTGGCTGCTGAAGGCCACAGCCTTGGGGCAAAAGCAGCTCATGCCAAGGCGCTGGAACTGGCCGAAGCCTATCAACTGGAAAGCTGGGAGTGGTGGGAACTGCAGTAACAGGCCCGGCGCGCTCAATCTGCCGAGCCTTTATCAATCACAATATTGGCAACAGGACCGAAATCAGGCCATCTGCTGAACCAGGCCATGACTGGTGTTTATCTGCCGCAGAATATTCAACAGATTGCCGCCCTTGTCTTCCCTCAACTGGCCGACATTCAAACGGTGACTGATATCGGCCAGGCTCAACAACCCGCGGATCTGATGGGTTTGGGTATCGACCACAGCAAAATAGTTATCGCGGCTATGACGCAGGCTCTGCAGTACATCGGCGACACTGGCGCTGGCAACCTCATCATAGGCCAGCGCCTGCAGTTGCTCCCTTGGCAGCATCAAATCAAATACCGTCCAGGAGGAAGGTTGATGAGCCTTGTCGACAAGCTTGAGCAGATTGTCCGGTGCCAACAACTCCTGGGTGATAATACCCAGCATTTGATGACGGGCGTTAATGACAAAATGCAATGCGCTGTGTTCACTCTGCATCAGGGCTGAGGCATCAGGCGCCGGCATATCGGCACTGATGACCATACGCGCACTATGGCTGAAGTCCATCATGGCCTCTAAGGCATTGTCATAAGGGTTGAGTTGATTGGCTAAAGCAGAGGCTTGCAGCCTGTCGTTGCTGGCAATCGCAAAAGGATGAAGTGTTTTCATGTTGTTACCTCACTTGGAAACTGGGTTGCCGGGCTTCACATTAGTGCGAACCCGAAAGACGGTTTTCAAATGAGGGCAAATGGCGGTGCGCGGGTCTGTGCCTGAGGAAATACATGCAGTGCATGGGATTGCAATGACTCCAGCGACGGCAGACGCAGTACCAACTCGGCCGAAGGCGCCAGATGAGTAGATTTCTGTTTCAGAAGCGGCGGCTCCTGAGAATCTGTCAGCGTCTTGAGGAACAGGTCTTGGGAATTATCCCCCTGCACTGCCAGAGGTATTGAGGCTGAAACCGGTACCAGAGAAACCTGCTGAGAATGGGCCTTGGGGATAGCAGCAAGAGTGCCTGTCAGCAAAATACTGACCAGCAATAATGCAAACCATCTCTCGATTCGACTCATCTGTGATCCAAGTCTCAAAACACCCGTTTGCCGACAATAACACCGCCTTGGAAAAAAGCACAATATTTTTCAGCGGTAAAAAATAAACCCCGCTCAGAAAACTGACCGGGGTTTAGGGGAAGTGCTTCTTGCAAAGGAATTGGCCATTTGCTGCAAACCACGCCTTGCATCCAGGCCTATAAGTCGACGCAGAGCACACATGTGACTTGTTCGCACCTTACCAGCTAACCTAACTGACACTCAGCGACGGATCTTCACCTCTGGCTCATTAAGCATCGCCAGCAAGGGGTTTTGCTGCATCACTCTGGATTTGAGGCCAAATCCCAGGATAAGTCCCATAATAAAGCCACCTATATGAGCCCAATAGGCCACGCCTTCACCGGCCATCATCAAACCAACCAGGTTGAATACCAGCCAGATGGCAAAGAAAGCCATAGGCGACAACTTCTTCTGGTAGATAACAAACATAAAGGTCAAGCTGGCATGGCGGAACCACAATAGATACATACCGAACAGACCGGCAATGGCGCCACTGGCCCCCACCATAGGGATATTGGAGCCGGGATCGGCAATGATCTGCACCGCCGCAGCCGCCAGGCCACAAAGCAGATAAAGCCCAAGGAATCTCATGCGCCCCAAGGCGTCTTCTAGGTTGTCGCCAACCACATAAAGGAAGTACATATTGCCCGCCAGGTGGATCAAATCACCGTGAAGGAACATATGGCTGAACAGGGTCCAAACATGACTGCCGTGCAACACCTCATCGGCCCGCAGGGCAAAGTTGGCAAATACGGTATCAGTTATATCCAAGTCTGTGCCATAAGCGGCAAAAATCATGATGTTGAGCGCCAGCAGCAGATAGGTGATGGCGGGTTGTGAGCGAGTCTTGAGATTAAACTCCACCGGCATTTGCGACAGAAACTGAAACAGCCAGGTTTTGACACTGATCTTGCCATTCAACTCCGCCAACAGTCCCTGCAACCTTGGGGACTGCACCACTTTATTCCTTTCGTCTTTATCGACCCAGACGCCATTGCAACTGTGGCAGACATCCAGCTCTATCTGATAGCCGTCCATCAGATGGTATCTGTGCATCTGTTCTTCACAGTGCATGCAGTGCCGCTTGGAAAGCCCAAGATGAGGCCCGAGCGACTCTTCAATGCGTACATGATCATTGCCATTGTCAGCAGTTGACAGCGCGCCGTTAAGCTCGCCATTATCAAACCAAATGCCTTCACAGTGATTGCAGCTGTCCACCTGCTCACCGTATAGTTCGAAGGTGCGCATCGATTCGCTGTAACACCCGGGACATTTTAAATTCATGGATTATTCCTCTGTGATATTCACATCCACGCCACTACGTTGCAACTCAAGCTCCATACGCTGAAAATTCAGTTGCAGCTTAGGCAAAGTGTCGGCCGAAATCTTCCCTACCAAGGCTCTTAACCTGGTTGTACCGACACCACGGCTCAACTCTTGCTTTTCCATTTTTTCAATCAGCTGGGCAGATTCAATTCTGAACCTGCGGATAGCGGTCAGGATCTCAGCCGGTGTTTCCAGCGCATTGGCCGAGTAATACATGTTTTGCCAAACAAAATCACTGAGCTGGGGATGCAATGACTTCAAGTCCAGCGGTCTCTGTTTATCTATGTCCGCCATATAGGCTTCCAGCGTCTGCAAGTTATCCCGCACTTCATCATACAAGGCTCGCTGCAGATGATAGTTATTCTGGGTATTAACCAGAGAGTCAAACTTAATCGCCTGTGACAGCCCTTGCTGCGCCGCCAAATAAACGCCCAGAACCGTTGCCAGCACCATAAACAGTTGGCTCACCCAGAAGCTGGTTTTAACCAGCTCACTATTGTCAAAATGAATTTTACGACCGTTTGATACCGACTCAGATTTCCTTTCCATAGCAACTCCCGATGATGGTATTTAACCTGTCATTGTGAGTCAGAAAAACCTGGTTATCCGTCGGCCAATTCCCAAGTAACAACCTGAGTTGTCAGTTAACGTCGATCCCGGCGCGCTTGAGCTCATCAGCCATCTTTTTATAGCTCTGCTCTAACTTAGGTAAGGTGTGGGTTTCCACCTCTTCAATCAGGGTTCGCAGCTGTTTGGAGCCAAAGCTGGGTCCATAAAACTTACGTTCTATCTTGCCGACAATATCAGCAGAACCCATATAGAAACGGCGGGCACCGGAGAGAATATCACTGGGGGTTTCCAGGGTATAGGCCGAGTACTTCATATTTTCCCAGATGAAGTCTGCCATAACTGGATGATATTCTTTGATATTATAAGGTTTTTCTTTCTCGATAAGCTCAGTGTACTCTGTCATGACTTTGACATTGTCTTTCAGCTCCTCATAGAGAGAGTGCTGCAGATGATAATTGTTCTGCATATTGGTCAGGCTATCAAACTTAATCGCCTGTGACAGACCTTCCTGCGCCGCCAAATAAACCCCGGCAACCGTGGCGATAATCATAAAAATCTGGCTGACCCAAAAACTGGTTTTCACCAACTCCTGATTATCGAATCTGATCTTTTTGGCGCCCCGACGCTGACTTGACTCTTGATTGACTTCCATTTCAATACCTCTATGAAACTGAATGGGTTTTTAAGGTCGACATCATACAGAAGGGCAATGCAACGAGCTAGCCAAAAGGGCTTTTCTCCTCTGTTCTCAACCGATATTCACAGTACCACCGCCCACCAGAATACCGCCGCAGTCAACCGCATCGCCGGTTCTGGCGGCGGGTTTCCCATCGATAAAAACACTGCCCGAACCCGCGGCAATGGTACGAGGGTGCGGCGGATGTTTGGGCTTGTCGTGGGGGGTCAATGAATCGCCCTGACGCGCCAGCGGAATACCATCCACCTTGACCGTGGAAGAGGCCGAAGTCACCGGCGTGGGTGGAAACCCATCATGATCTGTCCCTATATCGCCCAACTTAACGGCATTACCCATAACTGACTCCTTAATACCTTGATTAACGTCCGCAAAATTCATCTGCCCATTGCTGCACCCTGGCAAGCTCTGTCTCCGTTAATTAGATATTGTTGACCAAACATCTTTCCCACTGAAGTTTACGCCTTAACTTATTGAATATTATGCCATTTGTATCGATAGATGCCATATGTATGCAGGAAACTTAAATTCCTTCGACTTCAAAAAAGAGGCCATAGTTAGCAATGCTTTTAGTCAACAACACACTTTCCGCTACAAGCCAAGGAAGCTAAAGCGGCAGTTATACAGGGATCCAATCCAACTACAGCTCTGTCAGCTCAGTTTTGCCGTGTCCGGCATTGTGGTTAATCGGTATAGCCAAGACAGGGATTAGCGTCAGTTGTCGGCTTTCTCTGGATGACAGACAAGGCGTCACTGGGTAGAGTAGGAATCAAGGCTTAAGCCTGCGTCGACCAGACACCATTGGAGGAGATAGCTTATGTTGGGCGAAAATCATGCGCTGATCCTGGAGTTTCCGGAGTACAAACAGAAAATCCATCAACTCAAGGAAAACGATCCGCACTTTAGTGAATTGGCGGCAGAGTATCAGGCTCTCGACCTTGAGATCCGCGGTCTGGAAGAAAACTGTGTGCCCACGGCAGAAGAACGTTTCAGCCAACTGACATTGCGCCGCGCCGAACTCAAGTCCTGGCTCTACCAGCAGTTACTGCGCTGAGGAACACTCGCTCCCAAACACCCCCGGATATCTCCCTGTAAAACAAGAGCTCCGTGTTGCTTAAAGCGCCGGAGCCCTATCAAGCCGATACTTCAGCATTCAAAAACACCAAAGCTTAGAGCTTATCCAGTTGCAGAGCATTGGCAAACGCCTGTAATTCACTGACCTTAACCCCTTCACCCGAGAGGGTAAACATGGCATTGCCATTGACTATCACAGTCAACTCAGGCTCACCGGACTCTGTGCTCAGCATGGCGTTATGCCCCTGAACCTTGACCAGCTTGCCGCCGCTCATGGCAATCATTGAAGGATTGGTCAGCATGGCCATCACAGACTGCAACAAGGGAGAATCAAGCACCAACTCTATCTCCAACCGCGCACTGTCTTCTTTATAATAGTAGCGGCTGGCATTGATGCCGCCCCCCAACATCATGCCACCACTTTCACTTGAAGGTTCATCTGCTTGCCAGCCAGGTAATGGCTCTGGAAATACCCCCACCACTTCCCCGGCCCGCTGCTGCCGGATAAGGGCTGATGCATAATCCAGCTGGGAACTGGCCTGGCTCAATTCACCCTTACGGTAATGCTGTAACCCGGCCTCAATAGCTTCGGCTACGGCAGGATCTTCAGCGGCCTGCAGCGGCGCCGCCAATGCTAATGAGGCAACAAGTAATAGATTTGAAGGTTTCATTATCTTTCCCTGATAAAAAGTCCGCGATTAGCATAGCCGCAAGCTGAGCCCTACGCCAGCTATCCGTTACCGGGCCCTTGCTGTAGCTCGGCGGCAAGCTTCCGAAGCAGTGTAACATCTGGCTCAAACGTCAGTGCCTGCTCGGCTCTTGCCAGCGCCAGCTCAGAGTGTTTACGACACACCTCGGCAAACTCTGCCCGGTTGGACAAGGCTTGAAAGGCTTTTTGCAGCCGAATGTGAATTTCCACCAGCGCCGCACCATCCCGGGCGATCGGCATAAAGAAGTCATCGAACAGTTCTTCAAGACGTATCGGCAGCATCCAAACTCTGGGATAGGGAATAGCCTCCGGCGCCGGCAGATTCTGCTCATCGGTCACCTGCCATTTGGCTATCAATCTAACTCCGCGGCCAATCACATCTATCGCTGTGCCAGGATCATTCACCGCCGCCGACAAGGCCCTCGATGCCACTTCGGCCAATACCGATAACCCAAAGCGAGGGTCTTGATCGAAAGAACGTTCATTAGCCACGGTAAAAGCCTTGTGCAGTGGCTGCAACTGAGCGTCATCGACACCGCCATCCTCGGCCTGAAAACTCAACCACAGCAGTGGCCGTCCCTGATGGACAAAGGCACCTGGCAATGACGTGATATAGGCTTCGGCGCCGTAATCTTCGGCCCATTGATTGATGCTGCCGAGATCCACATGCTGCACATAGCCTGTGTCGGCCGGATAGAGAGCTAAAGCCCCTTTGGGAATCTCCTCCTCTGATGCCAGGCGCTGCCCGTCCAGCCAAGGATGCTCACAGCGCCGCAGGATAGCCGCTCCGGCCGCCTTTTCAATTCTGTCTGTGGTTTCCCCTACCCGGCCTAGCTTGGACAGATGATTGATCCAAACCAGAATGGTGGCCACTATCAATACCACCACTGCCACAGTCACCAGAAACAGTACCACCCGCCCCTCTTCGCCATAAACACCGGTACTGAGGGCGATAATGCCCACTATGCTGAAAACAAAGGAGCCGACAAAGGTGGCCAGCGCCTGCTGGGCAGTGGAGTCTTCCATCAACAGTTTGGTGGCTCTGGGGGAAATATTGCTGGTGGCTGCGCCATAGGCTGAAATCATCACACTCAGGGAAAAGGTGGTCACGGCCAACATGCTGGAGGCGAGGATATTGAGCAGCTTATCCACCGCATCTGCACCTATCATGCCCGACAGCGAAGGGGGAATAACCCCCTGCACCACTATCGCCAGCAATGCGGTAACCACCGCCAGAATCGCAAACAGCACAGTGCGCATCCAGAGTTTGCGGCTCAATAGCAACAGTCGCCAGCCCCATTTACTCAGCATAATCCCACTCCTTTGATGACTCTCTCCCTGGCCAGAATAGCAGCCTTTTGTTCTTTGGACAGGCAGATCAAACTGTTAGACTTGAGAAGGTGCAAACAAGTCCTATAGTGCAAGCCAGAGCGTTACCAGGACCTATTAGCGCCTTCCCTTAAGCTTCTACCCTGCGGCCAGGATAATAATGAAAGTCGATCTCAACCTGCTTCCGGTATTGGAAGTCCTGCTGGAAGAACAAAGCGTTACCGGCGCGGCCAGGCGGTTGCACCTGAGTCAATCGGCCGTCAGTAAGCAGCTCAACCGCCTGCGGGAGTTGTTCAATGACCCGCTGTTTGAACGTAGCGCCTTTGGTCTCAAGCCCACTCCCAGAGCGCTGGCTCTGGGGCCAGAGCTGCAGCAATGGCTCAGGTTGGCCGAGCGGTTGACGCTACCGGACAAGTTTGACCCCGCCGCCAGTGAACGTCAGTTTCGTATGCACTTGGTGGAAACCGCCTACTCCCTCACCCTGCCGCATTTTATGCCTTCCTTGCTGCGCCAGGCTCCCGGGCTGGATATCAACTGCAAGACCTGGCACCCGGGCACCATGGAGCAGCTGCTGCGCTGCGAGCTGGACTTTGCCATAGGCTGCCGCGAGTGGGATCCGCGCTCGCTAATGCATATCAATAGCCTACCGGATGAACTCGAGTATCTGGAGCTGACCCGCGACAAGCCCATCTGTCTGCTGCCGCCGGATCATCCTGCGCTTGAGGGCGACTGGAACCTGGAGCGTTTTCTCAGCTTCGAGCATCTGCAGGTAGCCTTTGGCGGTATCGAACATTGGCTGCTGGATGATGTACTGGCACTCAATCACAAGACCCGACGGATCCGCGCTAACATCACTGACTTTCCTACTGCAATTGAGCTGTGCCGTCACAGCGAATTGCTACTATGCGCACCTGCCAAATATGCGGCCCAGGCGCTGCAACATGTTGAGCTGGCGACGCTGGAAGTGCCGATAGATCTGGTGCCAGGCGCATACGTGTTGTTGTGGCACAAACATTTCAACCAGGATTCGGCCCACAAATGGCTCAGGCAGATGATTGCCGACACAGTAATCCCGGCCAATACTTTAAGGTAAAAAACTGTTTGGAAAACGCCGCCAAGATGCTCAAATCCGGTGTTATCTTTTTTCAGCATATGCTGCAAACACCTGTAGCTGACTCTAACGGTCAAGATTACTTCAACAGTTCAAACATCGATCAAAAAGTCACAGTAATAAAAGGCCCGGTTCAGCGTCATCGGAAAGTTGAAAATTCCGGATGCTGTCCCGGGCCTATTAGCCTCTATCCTACCAGTTAATACTGATGGGCCTCAGCCATCCTCGCAGGGGTATGACACACGGAGCAAGATTCAACGATCGGAGCCGGATCGAATACATTGAATTCGGCGCTTTCGCCTTGATGAACGGCTGATGGCGTGACGGCTACATTAAAGTCACCACCTTGGGTACTCATATGAGCCTTGGCGGCCGGAGTGCTATGACATGCCGCGCAGTTCGCAGAAATGGCGGTAATACCATAGACACTGTTTTCATCAAGCCCGTTGAGCACGACTGCCGGCGCAACCTTTTCCAGATTGATCTCACCGGTATGACAAGCCACACATTCCACCTTCTTGTTCTTGTCTGTAGCAGGCATATCATTCACGCCACGTTTAACCTTGTAATCACCAAAGTGCATGTTGTGCACCAAAGGTCCCCAAGCCATAGGATAGTCTTCACCCTGTTTACCCGGAGCCCAGTTGTAAGCGCTGTGGCACTGGGTACAGGCATCGCCGCCGAGATCAAAGCCCCCCCGCTGCCCACCATGCCCCTGCAAACCTTCGGTATGGCAGTTAAGGCACTTCATGCCATCAGAGCTGGTACGACGCACCTCTTTGATATTGGACACAGTAATAGGTGCATTACCATCGGCATAGGCGATTCGACCGTCGACACCGCCCACCAGAACTTCACCCTCTTCGTATGGTGCGGCATGTTCAATAGTATAGGTATACGAACCATCCTCGTTGGTTACCCCTGCTGTAGAACGTGCCACATGGCCTTCATCACGACCAGGCAGTACAGCTTCACCATGTTTGACAATAGTTGCCCAACCACGGGGAGTCGCATCGCTGATAGCAGCAATATCCACGGATTTACCATCGGCATCAGTCGCTTTTACCGTGACTTCAATTTGACTCTTATCGGCAGAACGCTGTACTGAGATTAGCTCAAATTGGTAACGGTTAAGGGCTTCATCCCGCGCCGCACCATTATTATGAGCATACATGTAACCATCGGGTCCATGACAGGTCTGGCATGAAGCATCGGTAAAGCCGGTATGATTAACATTACCAACTCGATCGGCATCAAACAGGCCGGTGTGACAAGTCACGCAGCCATTAATGGAGGCTGTGAACTGAACATCATCGGCATGACAGGTAGAACAACGCTTCATGTTCATGGAGTAATTCCCCCATAAAGCCGCATGACCTTTGGAAACCTTACCTCCCTCGCCATCAGACATTTTCCCGTGACCTATCATTGCCAAGGTATTTAACGCATAGCCACCATCTTTTTTCTCTGTCTGGGTATGGCAACTCAAACAAGCTTCAACAATTACTACTTCTTGATCATTATTTAAGGCGTGATGGTGTTGGTGCCATCCCCAAGTGGAATTGCCTGTCGCTGCAGTAAACTCACCATGACACGCCACACATTTGGCATCTTCTGTAGTGCTGACCTGGGCATATTGATCTGTTTGAGTCAGCATTACCCGCTTAGTACGCGGCATACCATTATTACCATTACCCGGACGAATATAACCTATACCCACTGATTCAGATGTCACGCCTTCACGGGGCATAGACAAGGTATAAACCCCGTCACCTTCGTGAGTCAAAGTCCCCTTGGAATTAGACTCTCCGGCAAAATAAGTCATTGTTACTGTATCGGCAAGGAAGCCCTGCGCATTGGTTACAGTAGACAACAATTCGACCTTGTCTAAATCTTCAACGGGTACACCATCTTGATTTTCAACGGTAAACTCGACATTGACCAGACCATCACCAAAGTGCCAGTCCAGCACCTTGGCAACCGCAGATGTAGTCACTACTGGCGGCTCTCCAGGCGTACCGGGAATACCTGGGGTTCCGGGCTCACCCGGTTTTCCATCCTTACCGTCACTGCCACAGGCCGACACGCCTAATGCTGCAGCAATTATCATCACCATCTGGTATTTCTTTATTTTTCTCATTATTTTCCCCTAATGCGTAAGAGGTACTACGAAATGAGTACCAAATATTAGAATAGGAAAATAAAAAATTTACTTTGTAAATAAGATCACAATTTAGACAAATAAAGTAAATACAATCAACATTAAAAACAACCCACCAACACACGAACATTAATTGAAACTTAATTTTAAACTAAATATTTATTAACCAAATAAAGATTTAACGAGAAAAATGAAACTTAAGTTTGAAAAGCAAACAATAGTTCAGCATGCTTCAACCAGAAAGTTCAACGTTCCCATTGAATGAACAACCTATGCACGGCACATAAGCCCTGCACACAAAAACACTTAAAATACTGATTTAATTATTTAAAAACCATAATACGCTTGAGTTGGCGAAAAACAACAACACAGTATCCTTACGAAAAATATCTTTAAATTCAAAATATTGATAAGACATAAAGTTAAAATCAGCAAAAAACATCCAGCTTCGGCGGATAATTACAGCCAATGCTGACTTCGCGCATATTTTTAAAAGCTCAACACAATTTACCAGGAACGATATTAGTCACCGAAAAATAAAAAGAAGAATACACAAGGGACATTTTCGAATCCTTTTGAAATATCTTGCCAGACTCTATTTCCCTTAAAAGATATAAGAGTTTCCTCAGTCAATGCCGACAGATAGGTAATCATAACCACTATGCTGCTACAGGTTGCTTATCAGTGCATTATGCAGATAAGCAATATTCAGGGAATATAGAGCATGTTAATTAGGGCCGCCGCTATGGTGGTAGCCGGATCTTTGCCATCCACAGCCGGTGCCAGGTTAGTCCAAACCACCAGAGTCACCTTGTTAACAGGATCATGCCCCATAAAAGAGTTATAGCCGGGCAGCTCACCTGTATGCCCATAGAGGTTGCCAAACTTGGCGATCCCCAAGCCGTAATAGGCAGTGTTGGGATTCTCGGGATCTATCGGCCTGACACTATCCAGACGCCTTCGCTGCCAATCGGCATTCAGCAGTTCTCCGGCAACCAAAGCCTCTACCCAGGTTGCCAACTCATTGGCAGTGGAGATCCCGGCGCCGGCCGCCCAGCCCCAGGAAGGATTGGCCTCGGTTTGATCTATGGGTGCCAGAATGCCCTCTCGGGCTTCTTGTTGCATCTTTTCCGGCAGCATATAGGGTGGATCCATAGTCAACACATTGGTGCCATACATATAGCCCCGCGCCAAGGGCGTGGGAAGAGTATTCGAATGGATATCGGGAAACAGAGTCCGCTCAAGCCCCAAGGGAGCAAACAACCTCTGCTGCATCACAGCCGCCAGCGGCTTGGCATCGATTTGCTCGGCAATCAGTCCCAGCAAGACGGTATTGGTATTGGAGTATTCAAATGCGCTGCCGGGGGCAAAACCTGGCCTATGGGCAAAACTCATTGCCAGTAGCTCATTCTGAGTCCACACCTTGGTTGGCTGCTCATCAAGCGTCTGATTCAACTCGAGCGTTGTGGTGTAATTGAACAGGCCGCTGCGCATCGTAAGCAAATGCTCTATAGTGGTCGACTCACCGTTTGGCACATTGTTGAGAAACATAGAGACAGTGTCATTCAGTTGCAATCGCCCTTGTTGCACCATCTGCAAAATCACGGTACCGACCCATGTCTTGGTATTGGAGCCCACCCTGACATGCTGATCAAAGTCGGTCGCTTCACCGCCGCCATAACGGGTTACCCCATAGGCGGTTTTAAAATCGCCCCTGGGCGTTCGCAGAATGACCACAGCGCCAGGCACCAGCATCTCCTTGGCCAGTTGTTCCACCGTCTGCTGCATCTTGGCCGTGTCGACAGGATTGAGCACCACCTCTTGCGAATCCGAATTGCAGGCGCTAAGCACACTCACAGAGACCAAGATAGACGCGTAGATAGGCAGATAAGCCCAACCCCCCTTGGCACTAACGGCCGCCTTATCGCCAAAGTAACTCGCTTCCAAGCCCACCCTACTCAACACTCGATTGAACATAAACAGCCTCTCCCTATCTGTTACCGCATACCGGCGAGCCAGACTATCCCGCCTTCCATTGCATCACACAAAGCTAGTCAGCTTTGGCATTGGATTCAAGTTGTTGTGAGAGAAATGGCAAATATTTCCAGAAGGAGGCCTAGCTGGCTAAATCCTTGGAATGGGGAAAATAAAGCATAAAAACTTTTGAAAAACAGGCAAATAGAAATACCACATAGGCAACTATCATTTTTATAGCCCTACCCTGCCTGAAATTTTAAATTTTGTATTCATTTATCACCTGAACGAGCCCAAATCGACTTAGATGCCAATGACTCATCATTAAAAGCATCTAGCATTGAGTACCCTGGCAGCTAGAGTCTTGACTCATTCAGTAATGGATGCGTCATTTTATTGTTGGCAGTGACGCCACCTTTAACTCGACGCTATACATAGGCATGTCTATTTATACTGTGCTACCAGTTAAGAGGCGAATAATCCACCGCCTAACTGGTAACCACTTTTTCGCATTAGGATAAAACTGAAATGCACTGCTTCATACTTTAATATAGGCTTGACTCACACCTATTGAGAACAGCTGAAACCGGTCAAAGAGCATCACACAACATTTCCCTAACCCCCTTACCACTCTTGAAGGCACAATCAATGGCTAATTGTCTATCGGCACTGAGGTTACCCATCTCCTGGTCAATTAACTCTGCACCTTGTTCCAGGGTATTGGCGTCCATCACAGTTTGAAAAAGCTGCAAATACCAGTTTTGGTTCGGCCGTAACGCTATTCCTTGTCTTTCAAAGTACTGGCATGTTCGAATGATCACAGAACATTGCATCATCACATAGGTGGATTTCACTTCTGTACGGCGCCATAACCGCTCTACGCTCATTAACGCAAATAAGCCAGACAATGTTTGAGCGAGTAAGTATTGCCCCACCAATTCAGCTGTATCTTGATGCCGATATTTTAAGTGGGAGTCAACAATGAAAAAGGTACTAAAACAACATTCCGCCATCGAAGTAACCAACTGTTTGTTTTCGGGGTATCCCTTGTCCCTCAAGCCGGAAACAACATCATCCAATACCACTTCGTATATGTTGGATAACAAAGTATCCAAAGCAGCAGGTAATTCAAGCTGCTCGTCAGTATCCGATACGGAGTCAGACTTACGCAATGCGACCACTAGCTCTTCGAGCATATTCGTCAATATCAAAACTTCGTTTTCAGAAAACTGATCCAAGTACTGGAAGTCATAATCATTGATAAACAGAGTTTTTTTATCACAGCGAATACTACGAATTTCACTTAAGGAAAAGCTCTCTACCTTTCTTAGCGTACCTTTAGCCCAAATGGCGTGAGGAGTCACAACCAGAAAATCTTTGGTTGTTTGCATAAAAGTGTTATCCACAATCATCAGGATATCGTAAGGTTCAATTTTACCCTCTGATATCTCAATGACTTTTCTGACTTTGTGGACTTTGATAGCTGGCGCGATTTGGATTTGCTGGGATAGACGATGCCTCTTGGCCACAGCGTTAACTATATCCAAGTATTCCCGCTGATAGCTACCTTCAAAAGCAGGCTTGGAACTGGATTCCTGCTGCGGCTTTTCAGGCGTAAGGCTTGCCGGTGCAGCGCTTTCAGCAGTGACGCTCGCCGGCGCTGTATTAGTGATAGAAGCGCCACCATTTGCATCTGCTGCCGGAGTAACACTCTCGGTTGTAACGCCTTCAGAGGAAAGATTTTCAGTAGTAGCGCTCGCCGAAGCTGTATTGCAGACAGAAGCTTCACTATTTGCATCTGCTACCGGAGTAACCTTGGCTTGTGCCACATTCGAAACTTCAGCAGTTTCTGTCGTCCCTGTATTGCCTTGTATCTTTTGGGCCAGTTTTTCCAATAGTTTCAATAAAACCGCGGGCTTCATCCCGGAACCCGCCATACCAAAAGCACAGCCTTGCCCCAACAACAGCTCGGAACCGTCAACGGCATGCTCTTGACTGGTGTTTATCAACTCTTCCCACGACATTTGGTTTTTTGCAGAAGTTGTAGTCCAGTCATTTTTCCAAAACAATCCTTCAGATGTAAATGCCAGACCATTTTTTGCAGAACCAAAAACCGTAGAATCGACTATGGCATAAATATTGACTGACGCAGGCATGCCATAACATGCACTGGCATTTTTAGCTTTCTTACTGGGTATGTTGGGAGCAACAAAAAGCCCATCAGAGTGGAAGTTCTGCAAAATCTCCAGCACATCTGTTTCCATTTATCTTGTTCCTTGTATAAAACCTTGCTCAATACTTATCTATGTAAAGCATTGATATCATTTGAGTAAGGTTCAGGATAAATGTTACAAGCAGCCTTCTGCAATGCTTTCTTAGCGGAAATTTGAACTCTAACGACATCATCAATCCTGCCCCTGCGTTCTACAGATTCTACCGGGTGCCTGCGATGACAAGCGCGGCCATATTGAACTGCTTAAACACTCCATCAATGGCGAGCTTAACCAAGGGCCTTAGTCGGTTGTTCAAAGGGTCGGATGGTACGCTGGGAGCGGTTATGGAGAAAACGAGAGTTTCCGTAAAAATCATCTATTTCAATGGACAAGAAGCAGCCCAAGCTTTTAAAGCAATATGATAGGGATAGCTGGCTCTTATGAGCAATAAAAGCCAGCCTAAATAAAAAATCAGATTTAACATTCATTAACTGGAACTCTAAATACGTATTTTAGAGCACCTACCTGATAGAAATAAACCGTACAAGTTTGGTACCCGCCGTCACTAGATTCGCCGGTATTTTCACCAACATTGCTGAAGTTGGAGGGACCACCTGATGAGTTTTTAAAGTCACCGCTTTCACCTAGTGTTTTTAACTTGCTAAGAATGCAGGGTTCAGTAAAAGCGAGAGGGCCATTTTTCCCCTTCAACTGTGCTAAAGTATAGCCTCCAGCGACGACTGAAAGATCATTCAATGTTAAATCAATTATTGGTGTAGCTGCGATGTTGTCATTTTTAATAGCACTTAAGTCAAATAGAAGATAATCTGTCATAAACCCACCGCCCTCAGACTGCCTAAAACCGAACTGAAGTGATAAGGATGGATCTTTACTTGTATAGTTAAGACCTACTGTTCCCAGCCGATTACTTAGAGTTACTTGTACATCATTTATATCGATTGACGAACCATTCTTACTCAATACAGCATGAATATCCTCCAAAAGACGAGTACCGCTAACTATATCTGACTTTAATTTATTTTCTATATCCGTTAATTTATTTGGGTCAACTATAACAGCGAGTGCTGTGTCTATGGAGCACTCGCTTGAAACACCAGAACTGCTATCCTGCTTACTATCATATAATCCAACTTGATTAATTCCAGCTGAGATAATACCAATCTCGTCTCGACGAATTTTATTTTGTTCTACAACTGATTTCTTTAAGGCTCCATAGGCTAGCCCGGCATCTGACAAAAGAGCCTTTTGTCCTGATGTTATAGAAAAAGACCAAGTCGTCGCTTTATAAGCTGTCCCATCAGAGCCGTGCCCTACACTGAAACTATAAACAACACCGGAATTGGGGTTGACCAGGGCTATGTTATTTCTCGTTGAGCCACAAATCATATTATCTGGTGTCATGGGTTGAGTTCTGTCTTCCGGGTAACAATTTAGACGTGGCGTAAAATTTTTAACAGCAAACTGTCGTGCACTAGCATCATTTGTACAACTTGAGCACAAATAGTTCTGAGTAGCCATTGATGAAAATGGTAGAATCCCCACCAGTAAGAGAAATATTTTTTTCACTTTACACCTCCTTGTTAGCACCACCATTACCAGCTCATAACCCACCAGTCAACCACCACAACAATTGTTCTTCAATCACCTTTTTAATGCTGGGTAATGTAACCTATTAGCCTGCATGGTTTATGTTGACCTGAACCCTATTCGCGCTGGAATAACCAAAATCCTGGAGGACTCAGACTATAGCAGTATTCAACGGCAGATACGGGCAGGGATACTGGATAAAAACACCTGAACTATTACCCTTTGGCGACAATGAACGGCATAACACGCCACAAGGATTGCACTTTGAAGCGGCGTTGTTGATCAAATCATTCGCTTGAACGCAACTACCCCTAGGCTTTCAGCTGCTTTACGAGATTTTCTGGCGAACAGGCATACCCAGTCTTA
>NZ_JBKORF010000062.1:0-24695 GCF_047314685.1 Shewanella sp. BJSY2023SW001 | reverse complement strand
ACCGCCCAAATCATGGCATCCATAGGTAACTTACGTCGCCTTAAACTGGCAACACCATGTGAATCAAGGCACGACTGAATTAACTCAGGCTCAAGTACATCGGCCAGACAGGTGAATTCGGTAAGACGATTGATATGAGTACGCGCCAAAGCTTCTGAAAGTTGCATAAAAAAATCCGATGACATGGGGTCATCGGATTTTGATCCTTTCAGTGAGATCGTCAAGCGATCTGTCTTAACTGATCGGCATTACAGCACTGGCCTGTCTTTTTTTGGGTGTAGTTGTATGACTCAGATGAAGGCGCTCAGACGGCTCTGTCGTCGTACAAGTCGATTTGAGTCAGCGCCGCCACCTCTTCGATATAGGCGCGCACTCTGGCCGGGAATACCAGCCCCTTGACCATGGTCAGGTTTCTCAGACCGGGGAACAGGTTGATATCATCAATACTCAACTTATTGCCCCGCTCCGACGGCAATAGCAGCCAGTCGAGCAGAGGCCAACACTTAGCCAGGCCCTCAAGATAATCGGCCGTTTGCGCAAGCGCTTTCTCGAAAGACATCTCTATCATGGCGCTCTTGTTTTGGGTAAACCAGGCAATCGCCTCTTGGCAGCCAAATTCAGGCAGGCCGAGCAACACACTGCGGGGATAGAGCAAGCGACTGCTGAAATAACCGGATGCCTCCTGCCATTGGCTGACAGCATCGGCCTGGCTGGCAATCGTAATAACCGGCTTACCATCCAGATTATCCAGATAACTGACGATATCCAGGCTCTCGGCCATAAAGCTGCCATCGGCTTTTTGTAAAATGGGCACCATATTGGCACCGACCATAGCTATTCTGGACTCCACATCATGGTTTTGCAGATAGACCCGCTCCACCGGCAACGCCTTAAGCCCCACCAGCATCATAGCCTTGACACAATAAGGACAATGGTCAAACACAAAAAGCTTCATCAGTACTCCTTAGCTTCCTTGGAACTGTCAGGGCCATCAGCATATCCTCCGAGGCCGGAGCTGGGCAACTCTTGACTGGCCGGCGGCGCAAACAGCAAACGCCAACGCTGCCTGAAACTAAGCCCGGGGCGGCTCACTTCCGCCAACATATCGCGCCATTCGGCAAAGGTGACAGTCACAGGATTAAAGCTGTTCACCGGCTTGGTAATACCATAACGCACGGTTTCCCGCTCCGGCTCGAAGCTGCCGAATAATCTATCCCAAATGATCAACACCCCGGCGTAGTTCTTATCTATGTACTGAGGATTACGGCCGTGGTGCACCCTGTGGTGGGACGGAGTGTTGAATATCCACTCCAAGGGCCCAAGACGTTTGATGGCCTGGGTATGGACAAAAAATTGCAGTCCCAGATTAAGCAGCACCACAAATACCACCCAGTTGGGGTCGAAGCCTATGATCACCAAGGGCAACCAAAACAGCCACATGCCCGCCAATGGGTACATCAGGCTCTGACGAAAGGCGGTGGAAAAATTCATGTTTTCCGAACTATGGTGTACTACATGGGCGGCCCACATCCAGCGGCACCTGTGGCTGGCCCGGTGGAACCAGTAATAGCAAAAGTCCTGCCCCAGCATCAGCAGTAGAAAGGTCCAGCCATTCATCTCAATGTCGAACAAACGCCAGCCGAATAACCACAAATAAAGTTTGGCCAGCAGTAACCCTGTGAGAATATCGGCGCCCTGGTGCATGCCTGCCAGCACAAAGTTACAGAAAACCTCCGCCGGCCGATAGCGGGCATTCTCGGGTAAACGTCTGAGGCGGTCACCGAAAAACCACTCCAATGCCATACAGATGAAGAACAGCGGCGCCAATACCAGCAGCAGCCATTCAGGATGTGAAATAAGTAAATTGAAATCCATTTTTATTCCTTTTATTCCAACTCACCATTTGGCAAAGTGATCTTCTGTCAGGCCGCTCTGCTGCACCAGCTCATGGCGCTGGCCCCGGGAGTCTTTGACCCAACCGGAAAACAGCCCGGTATACTGGCGAAAATTGCTTTTAAGCAGCCCCAGATTGAGCCTTTCGCTGCGGCACCCCAAGGGCGAAAATGCCAACTCCAGCTCGCCGCGCTCAGACCAAACTCGCCATTGGCCGCCGGATGCTGCCCTGCGGTCAAACTCAAAATGCACCGGCGACAGCAAATGCCTGGCACCATCAACCCAGAGCACGTTTTCACAAGAGCCGGTCTCGTTGACTCCGGCCGCCAGGTTTAGCCCCACCCCCTTGCCATCAATATCGGCATTGATAGAGGCCCAGCGCCAACTGGTTTCCCGGCGCATAAAGCCTGCGGAAAAGTCATAACCGGCTCTGGCATGCAGCAGCGGCTGGGGTTCATGATTAAAGGACAACTGGCCGGAGACCTTGAGGGCATTGTGTTTTTGGGTATAGGTCCAACCGTTGTAACCGGTTGGACTGCAAAGCGCCATCGGCAAGCTGAGCGGTTCGGGAGTCAAGGTCAGTTCCCCCTCAAGTGGCATTCCCTGTAGTTTAAGATCCAGACTCAGTTGCCATTGTCCCTGCTCACGCCGAAAGTGAATGCCGCCCATACGGCTCTCCCCCTGCCATGGCGAACGGCTCAGGTTAAAACCAGCGGGTGGCCGCAGCAGATTCTGCTGATACATGCGACGACTCTGCAAATCAAACAGATAACAGAAACCACTGCCAAGATAGGCGATATCCGCCAAGGCAACGCCCAGCATCCATCTGGGGCTGTTAAGGCCAATAAACTCAAACTGCTTATAACTGCAACGCTGTTTCAGGCGTGAAACCCTGCGGTCCATCTCATTGAACAGCTGAAAGTCTGCCAATCCCAGGCTTTTCGGCGGGCCGTCGAAATGCCCAAACAGAGGCCGGCCGTGAACATCTATCAAAGAGTCAGGCGCCGCCTGGGTAGCAACCCCTGATTGAGTCGTCGGCAAAGGCCCGGATTTCAATTCCAACATATTCCCAACAGCTGTTTTTAGAGCAATAACTTGACTCTACCCTGTCGCCGTCGGAGATTGAAGCCTTGAATGTTACAAAAATGAAAAACCACTTGCAGAATACGATCTGGTTTACGATGTCATTCAGAAACGCTAACTGACAAAGACACCCCTTGATAATCTATACTAGCTGTTTCACGGGATTAATACTTGAGTTTGCCCCTTGGCGGCCTACGCGCAAAGAACCCGCAAAAATCTCCCCCTTACAGAACCAAAGTCGGTTATCTGCCATAAGCAGATGCTGGAAGCCAAACTCAAATCTGGTTATCCTGATGCCACCTTTTTACAGCTTCGGATTTTTATGAAACGGCTTGCTACCTTGATGCTGGGGTCGGCGCTGCTCTTTGGCTGCGCCAGTCATACCCCCAACTTTATTGCCCTGAGCCCTGAACTGCCTGCGGTCACACCACAGACTTCGCTGGAGCCTGCTCTGGCGCTGCAAACCCTGGATACCCGCACCGCCAACTTTATTGTGCGATTCAATGAAGATGGCAAAGCCGCACGTCTGGTCAGCCCGGCGGAGCCACCCAGGGCCCAACTGGAGCAACTATTCCGCCAAGGTTTTGCCAAGGCCGGATACCGAATCGATCCCGCCAGTGGGAAAGAGGTGCAGTTGCAGCTGATTGAATTGCTCACTGATGTGGATGAATCCAGCTTCGGCTTTGAAGCCAAAACCAATGTCAGCATCAATCTGCTGGCGAAAAACAGCAGTCATACCCTGACCAAGCGTTATAAGGCCAAGGGGCTGCTCAAGGGGCCATTCAGTGCCGACTTCG
Organism: Shewanella sp. BJSY2023SW001; assembly: GCF_047314685.1. Lineage (NCBI taxonomy): Bacteria > Pseudomonadati > Pseudomonadota > Gammaproteobacteria > Alteromonadales > Shewanellaceae > Shewanella > Shewanella sp. BJSY2023SW001. The sequence continues at coordinate 20,922 of NZ_JBKORF010000062.1, read as the reverse complement.
CCTCGCTGGAACTGGACATGAACAAGCTGATCACCCAGTTGAGCGGCGAAATACTCAACGACCCCGAGCTGCACAGCTTTTTGCAGCAGTAATTTATTGGGCCGGTCGGTAACTCACAGGCAGGCCCGTCTGCAACACTATGATAAGGAATCTGGTCATGAGCCGATGGATACTCGCAGCCGTATTGATGCTGAGCAGTCAGCTGGCGCTGGCGTTGGATATACAAAAAGACAATCTCTACCCCCAAGTGGAATTTGATACCAGCATGGGCAAAATCGTGGTCGAGCTGGATCGCACCCGAGCGCCCATTACTGTGGACAACTTTCTCACCTATGTGGTGCGCGGCGACTACAACAACACATTGTTTCACCGCATTATTGCCGATTTCGTGGTTCAGGGCGGCGGCCTCAGCCCCAAGTATGAAGAACTACCTTCAGACAAGCCGATAATCAATGAGTCGGGCAACGGCCTGTCCAACAGCCTAGGCACTATAGCCATGGCCAGAGAGAATGCTCCCCATTCGGCCACCCGCCAGTTTTACTTCAATGTGGCCGACAACAAAAAGCTCGACCCATCCTCCAGGCGCTGGGGCTATGCCGTATTCGGTGAAGTCAGCCAAGGACTTGAAGTTCTGCAGAATATGGCGCTGGTAGAGACAGGTACCAACAGTACCTTGGGTTGGCCCGATGTGCCGGTTACCCAAGTTTTGTTGAAGAAAGCCACACTTCTGCCCAGAAATTAACCCCAGGCACGGCTCAGTATCAAAAAGCTGTCTATACTGAACCTGGCAAACATAAGGAGGCGATCTGATGACCCCGGAAGAGTTCATCGATGTGAAAGCGCCCCAACTGGCTCATTACGGCAAAGCATTCTTGAGCGACAAGCTGGAATTTAATGAAGTCAGATTGTATCTGTGGGATACCCTGGAAGAATGGCATCAGCTGAACTTGCAGGGGGAAGCGCAAACGGATGTCGAACGCGTATTTTGGCACTTGTTGTACGTCTTCGATAAATGGCCCGATTGGGTATTGCGCGGTAACCAGTTTTTGCGCCAGCAACTGGACGACTGCTGTGAATACCTGTTCTGTGGTGGCCCCATACCCGAAGGCTGTATCGGCGTCAGGCCCTGAGACAGACGTTAATCTACCCCGCCCGGGTGACACTTTAATGACACGGGCGACCAATCCCCGGCTTTGCCGGGGATTTTTTATTGGGCAAACACCCAAGCACGCCTTGAAGTCGCAGGCGCAGGCTTTTACTCTAAGGCCTTTGACTCTCACCAAGCCGTGCCATGCCTCAATCTTTTTTTGCCAGCACCCGAGACGCCCTGAGTATCTATTTCCATAAGCGGGTACTCATCTTATTGCTGCTCGGTTTTTCCGCCGGCCTGCCGCTGATGCTGGTATTCTCCACCCTGTCTTTCTGGCTCAGGGAAGCCGGGGTAGACAGGGCCGCCATCGGCTATTTCAGTTGGGTAGCCTTGATCTATGCCTTCAAGTGGGCCTGGTCCCCCCTGGTCGATCGCATGCCCCTGCCTTTGTTCAGCCAACTTTTTGGCCGTCGCCGCGGCTGGATGCTGTTCTCCCAGCTATTACTGATAGCCGCCATTTTGGGGATGGCCGGCAGCGACCCCATGGAAGATCTCACCCATCTGGCACTGTTTGCGCTGATGGTGGCCTTTTCCTCCGCCACCCAGGACATAGTGGTCGATGCCTTTCGTATCGAGTCGGCGCCGGAGAAAATGCAGGCGGCACTGGCCGCCGCCTATCAGGTGGGCTATCGCAGCGCGATGATCATAGCCACGGCAGGCTCACTGACTATCGCCGCCTGGGTTTCTCCCGAGCCGGAAAGCTACGATCTCCAGAGCTGGCAAACCGCCTATCTGGTAATGGCAGGTTTGATGGGCATCGGCATACTGGCAACGCTTTTTGCCAAAGAGCCGGCGGTGGATATCAGTTCGATAGGGGAAGAGGAAGCCATTCTCAGAGACAGACTCAGGGCCAACCTGGCACCCAGACTCTCTGTCTGGGCCGCGCCGGCCAACCTGTTTATCCTGCGCCATGGCAAGTTACTGCTCCTGCTGCTGGGGCTATATTTCTGTTTTAGCCTGGCCGAGCCTTTCACCCAGGTACTGCAATCCTACTTTCCGAGTCAGGCCCTGAATACAAATGTGGTTACTCTGGCTACTATGGGGCTCACTCTGCTGCTCTGGTTGCTGATCTTCGGCGTCAAAAGTAAAGACAGGGCAATTCAAGAGCAGGAAGCCAAGCAGCTGACCCAGGCCGGCACAGATAGGATGGCCGCCTTTATCTCCTGGCTCTACAGCGCCGTGGCCCTGCCCTTTATCGATTTCTTTCGCCGCTACGGCAAGAGCGCGATTCTGATCCTTATGCTGATCTCCTGCTACCGGATCTCAGATATCGTCATGGGGATCATGGCCAATGTTTTCTATGTGGATATGGGCTTCAGCAAGGAAGAGATAGCCACCTTGAGCAAGGTCTATGGTCTGATAATGACCCTGGTGGGCTCGGCATTCGGCGGGGTGTTGTTGGCACGCTTCGGCACCATAAAAATCCTCTATGTCGGCGCCTTCCTGGTGGCCACCACCAATCTGTTGTTCGCCCTGCAGGCCATGGTGGGCTACAACGTGCCACTGCTGACCCTGGCAATTTCGGTGGACAACTTCAGCGGCGGTATCGCCACAGCGGCCTTTATCGCCTACCTTTCCAGCCTCACCAGCAGTGGCTACAGTGCCACTCAGTATGCGCTGCTGTCTTCGGTGATGTTACTGTTTCCCAAGTTTATTGCCGGCTTCTCCGGCGCCTGGGTCAACGCCTTTGGCTATGTAAATTTCTTTGTCAGCGCCAGCATCATAGGCTTGCCCGTGCTGCTGCTAATTTGGCTGGTGCAAAAAAACAGCCCGCCGAGGCGGGCTGATACTGCTCAGGATACGCTCAAGTCGCAGATTAACGACTAGTCGCGGAAATTATTGAACTGGAAAGGCTGGCCCAGCTCGGCATTACGGGCCAGCGCCATCACAGCCTGCAAGTCATCACGCTTCTTGCCTGTGACCCGTACCGAGTCGCCCTGGATTTGCGCCTGCACCTTTATCTTGCTGTCTTTGATCTGTTTTACCAGCTTCTTGGCCACATCAGCCTCTATGCCTTGTTTGAACTTAACCTTCAAAGAGAACATCTTGCCGCTGTGAATCGCCTTCTCATCCACTTCCATCGCCTTGGGATCCACATTACGACGGCTCAGTTGGGTTCTTAAAATATCCACCATCTGATTGCACTGAAAGTCCGACTCTGCCGACAGGGTCACTACAAAGTCTTTATACTCCACCGCAAATTCCACCCCACGGAAATCGAAGCGGGTATCCAATTCACGTTTGCTGTTATCCACTGCGTTACGCAGCTCAACGGCATCTACTTCTGACACTATATCGAATGAGGGCATTTCATCGCCTTTTACTTATCAGTCAAACCAATAGCGCCAGTCTACCCTAAGTTGAAGCCGAGCTGAATAAATCCAAGTCTGCTGATGACAGCCAGGCTTTATTTTGACTATGATGTTCGCCAAGCTTTCCAACCCTGCGTGATTTGTGATTAACCGACAGCTGCTATTTAAAATTGCTTTGTTGATTGCCCTGGCGGTGATCAGCTACCTGGTTTTTTCCAAGCCTAACTACCCTCAGAGCATTCCTAACCTGGATAAAGTGGGCCATATCGGCAGTTTCTTTGCCCTCGCCTGGCTGACCTATCTGGCATTTCGCCCCCGCTGGTACTTAATGTTTGCCACCCTGGCCGGCTACGGCATTCTGATAGAGATGGTGCAATCCCGCCTGCCTTACCGCAGTGCCGATATGGCCGACTTTGTCGCCGATATGACCGGAGTCGTACTCTTCTACGTATCTCTCTGGGGCTATCGCAAGTATTTTGGCGCCGCCATGCTGAAGGAGTAACGGGATGCAGATAGGGATCCTCGGCGTTGGGGCCATAGGGCAACTGCTGGCGCAGCAACTGGCTGCAGCCGGTCTTGAACCTTGGTTATTACCCAGAGTGTTGCCAACAGCCAACACCCTGCCATTGGCGCAGCAGGGCGAAGAACACGTCTATACCCTGGAGCTTGGCGACCAGAGTCTGCAAACATCGTTTCTGTGCCTGGCGCAGGACTCGAGCAAGCTCAAGCAGCTCGATCTCTTGCTGGTCACAGTCAAAGCCTATCAGGTTGAAGCGGCGCTGGAGCCTGTGCTGCCAAGACTTCACCCGAATTGTCGCATCCTGCTGCTGCACAATGGACTTGGTCCTCATCAAAGTCTGGCCGCCAAGCTGAATGAGCGGCCACTGAGCCTGGGCACGACAAGTCAGGCGGCGCTGAGACTAAACAGCAATCATATTCGCCAAACCGGCAGTGGCCTGACCCAGATAGGTGACTTAATCGGCGCCCCCATGCCAGAGGTGATGAAAACCGCTCTGCTCAATGCTATTCCCGGCAGTCAGTGGAGCAATGCCATTCTCGAAGCCCTGTGGCAAAAGCTGGCGGTCAATGCCGTTATCAATCCGCTGACCGCCATTCACAGAGTCAACAACGGTGCCCTGGCCGCCCCCGAGTTTGAGGGAACAATCTGCGCCATTCTCGATGAGCTGTTACAGGTAGCCAAGCAGGAAGGCATAGCGCTGACGTTCGATGCGCTGCACGCCAGAGTCAAGGAAGTGATACGGCTAACCGCCGCCAACTACTCCTCCATGTATCAGGATCTCAAGCACGGCCGCAAGACGGAAATTGACTATATCAACGGTTACCTGCAACAGCGCGCCGAGCAATATGGGCTCTCGCTGCCAATCAACAGCGAACTGCTGGCCCAGATAAAGGCATTGGAGCCACACGGCTAAATCATCCCCAAAGCACCAATACCGCGGCCAGGGCAATCAATACCAGGCCGCCCATATCCTTGACCTTGACCCGCTGCTTGAGCCAAAGGCTGGAGAACAGCATCATAAAGAAGACTTCCACCTGCCCGAGCGTTTTCACATAAGGCACGGCCGTGAGCGACATGGCGCTGAACCAACCTATTGAGCCCAGACAGCTACTGATACTGATGGCCAGGGTCAACCCGGGCCTGTGCCAGAGTTTTTTAAGGGTCTCTTTATCTTTGATAAGAAGCCAGGCGAGCAACAACAAGGTCTGCAACAGAATAACCAACAAGAGTACCCAGGCGGCACGGTGAGGAAACGGCAAGCCCAGCACCAGGCTTGCTTCCCGAACCCAGAGCGAAGTCAGCGCCAAGGCGCTGCCGCACCCCAACCCCAGCAGCAGCGTATTGAAGGACAAGCCTTTGAGCCCGAGAATACTTGCCGATGAACCGCAAGCCATGACTGCAATGAAAAACGCCCGCAATCGCGGGCGTTTAAGGCTAACACGCTAGTTAAGTGATTCGCTATTCAACCAAAGGTGCAGCTTTCAGCAGCTTAGGTAAGGTTAACCAAGCGCTTGGCTCAGCGACTGGTATCCAGCGCCGGGAAAGACTTCACCAGCTCATCAACGGCCTTCATCTGGCTCAGGTACCCTTCCAGTTGCTGCAATGGCAAGGCACAAGGGCCATCACATTTGGCGTTGTCCGGGTCCGGGTGTGCCTCAATAAACAGCCCGGCCAGTCCCAGCGCCATGCCGCTGCGGGCCAGTTCGGTTGCCTGGGCACGACGACCACCGGCAGAATCTTCACGGCCGCCAGGGCGCTGCAGCGCATGGGTGGCATCGAAGATCACCGGGTAGCCTGATTGCTTCATCTCATCCATGCCCAACATGTCCACTACCAGGTTGTTATAACCAAAGCAGCTGCCACGCTCGCAGAGAATGATCTCATCATTGCCCGCTTCGTTGAATTTCTTGATGATGTGTCGCATCTCATGGGGCGCCAGGAACTGAGGCTTTTTCACATTGATGATAGCCCCTGTCTTGGCCATGGCCACCACCAGATCTGTCTGACGCGCCAGAAAGGCCGGCAACTGGATGATGTCCACCACTTCGGCCACAGGCGCACACTGGTAAGGCTCATGCACATCGGTAATCAATGGCAGCTTGAAGGTGTCCTTGATCTCCTGGAAGATTTTCAAACCTTCTTCCATGCCGGGGCCACGATAGGAGTTGACGGATGAGCGGTTGGCCTTGTCGAAGGAGGCCTTGAACACATAAGGGATCCCCAGCTTCTGAGTGACTTCCGCGTAGGTTTCGGCAATGGTCATCGCCAAGTCCCGCGACTCGAGTACATTCATGCCACCGAACAGCACAAAGGGCTTGTCATTGGCTATCTCGATAGCCCCCAGATGTATGGTTTTATTACTCATCGCAACTTCTCTCTTGAATGCCGCTCATGCGGCGTTAACTTAAATCAGCCGGCCACGGCCTGCAGCAACTGGCCACAGAGCCAGGCCATATAAGTGCCTAAAGCATAGCCGAATACCGCCAGCAGTACACCTACGGGTGCCAGTGCCGGGTGGAAGGCCGCAGCCACTACGGGCGCAGACGCCGCGCCGCCAACGTTGGCCTGGCTGCCCACCGCCATATAAAACAGCGGCGCACGGATAAGCTTGGCCACCAGCAGCATCAATCCCGAATGCACCAACATCCAGATAATACCCACCAGGAAGTAAATCGGCGTATCCATAATTTGGGATACATCCATATGCAAACCGATTGTAGCCACCAGTATGTAGAGGTAAGCCGAGGCTATCTTGGAGGCGCCGGCCGCTTCCAAATGACGGGCCGGGCTGAATGACAGCAGCAAACCTATGGTGGTCACTATCACTACCAGCCAGAAGAATCCGGAGGTCAGACTGTATTGCTCGGTCCAGGGATAGTTGGTCGCAAACCAGGGAGCCAGCAGATCGGCGCCGACATGGGCCAGACCTGTAATACCAAAGCCCACAGCCACTATCAGCATGATGTCGCGCAGGCTGGGAATGCGGGCATTTTCGGCATGATACTGTTCCACCTTGGCCTTGAGGCTTTCAATGGCGCTGGTATCTGCACCTGTCTTGGCATCTATCTCCTTGGCCCTGGATGCCATAAACAGCAGCACGGCCATCCAGATGTTGGCGACTATCACATCGACAGTGACCATCACGGAGAAGATATTGCCGCCCACTTCATAAATCTCTTTCATCGCCGCCTGGTTGGCACCGCCGCCAATCCAGCTGCCGGCGAGTGTGGTCATGCCGCGCCAGACCGCGTCCGGGCCGTGACCAGCGGTCAATGTCGGGTCGATTGCCGACATGATAAGCAGGGCAATCGGGCCCCCGATGACAATGCCCATAGTGCCGGTCAAAAACATCACTACCGCCTTGGGACCCAATCCCAAAATGGCTTTGATATCGACACTCAAGATCAGCAATACCAAACAGGCCGGCAACAGATAACGGGACGCCACATAGTAAAGTTTGGAGCTGCTGCCATCGACAATCCCAAAGGTATTGAGCAAGGATGGCAGGAAGTAACACAACAGCAAAGCCGGAATGAAGCGGTAAAACTTCTGCCAGAAAGGATGGCTGCTGCTGTTGGTATAAAAAACGAAGCCGAGAATGGCGGCCAGAATACCGAGCGCGGTGGCGTCATTGGTCACCAGCGCGGTCATCTCAGTGGCCGCCTGTGAGGTACTGCTCATAGGTCCTATCTCCCTTGCGATTGCAATTTATTGTTTTATTTTAATATTTATATTTTTATCACTGCCCTCGCGGGCAGGTTCAATGAAAGGTCTGAGGGTCGTCTCCCAATTCTCTGAGTTGCATCTTCACCAACTCGACCACAGGGTCGTGCGGGCTATTGTCGACAAAATACTGCAGGTCGGCGCTGGCGACATGAATCGCCCCCAGTTGCTGGGCAATAAAGGCGCGCTCCCGATGCAGGCTGAGATCGTCGGCATGCCATTCAAGTAGCAAATTACAGCACTCCATCGCGACTTCAAACTCATGGGCAACTATGGCGCCCGCCTTGAGTTCATGCAGCATGCGGGTCATCAGCCTCTGGGTGCCAACCGGCTTGAGGTAAGACGCTTTTAGCGGCGCACTGTTCCCAAGCTCGCCGCGAACCAGGGCATGCAAGCGCTCTTTGCTGAGACGCTCCCCCTGAAGCGGATCGAGATAGATGAGTTCACCGGCCACGTGGCAGGCCAGCACTGTGGTGCCCGGCAGCAGCACAGGGTCGAATTTCAAGTCCAGCTGTCTGCCCAGCAACATAAGCACAGTTGCCAATGTGGTGCTGTTCCCCTGGCGGCTGAGAATACACTGGCCCAGATCGGCCGCCTGCCGGGAAAAATAATCTTCCCTGGGGCCAAACCCCAGGTCCTTGTAAAACCAGTCCAGCAGCGCCTGAAAGCGCCGCTGCTGATCCACCAGATAATGGCTGAGCACTGAGCCGGACAGTTCCAGCCAGGCCCAGTTAGCCTGTTTGGCCAGGCCAAAACCCAGATGTTGGCAAAGCTCAAATGCCGACTCGGGCAGAGAGAGTTCGTCTTGCTTAAGAGAATATTGTTGCATTACCCCAGAATTACCGCTTGTTTGAAGTGTGCCAGTTTTGCCGCATAAACCACCCAGCCCAGAGCACCGAGGAAGGCAAAGATCCGGAAGATCAGATTCCGATTAGACTTAAGCGCCATCACGCCCAGCAGTATGTAAGCGACCACTGCGCCTATCTTCTCCGTCATCCAAGGATCAACGAAGGGATACTGCTTAATCATAAAACACAGAATCAATCCGGACAGCAGCAGGAAAGTATCGATCACATGGGGACCTACCTTCAGCAGTTTCTTGTCCATAATGGCTGACTGACGCAGCTTAAGCACGAAACGCACAATGAACAGCAATACGCTGACGGCGATTAGAGTCATGTGCAGGTGTTTAACTGCCGGATACAGGCTGTAAAAAGTTTCCATCGGATAGCTATCTGTAGGTGAACAAAGGCGACAGTGTACCCTATCGCAGTGCTCAGCACCAAGGCCAAGCCGCTGTCGAAAAGGCAGAATTAAGGCAGGAAGTGGGGACGATATTCGCGGTTTTCAAGCCCGGACGTGACTCCCGGGCACAGAGACTCAACCGGGCCACAAACCCAGAGTACATCTTTCATTGGAGCCAAAATCACGCACTGTGGCCACCTGTTGATAACCGAGCTCGGCAAGTTTCTCCCTGAGTTTCACCGCTTGGGCATAACCATGCTCCAGCAGCAGATAACCGCCCGGCAGCAAGTGCTCCCTGGCATGGGCTGCGATATGGAATAGGTCGGCAAAGCCCTGATCGGCGGCGGTCAAGGCGCTGCGAGGTTCAAAGCGCACATCGCCCATCTCAAGATGCTCATCATCCTCCTCGATATAGGGAGGGTTGGAAACAATCAGTTGGAATTTGCGTCCCTTAACTGCCGAAAACCAGTCGCTCTGAAGGATCTCCACCTGTGGCAACTTCAGGTTATCCCGGTTGGCACAGGCCAGCGCCACCGCGGCCTCGACCTTATCGACGGCAGTCACTCTCCAGCCTTGCCGTTCATGGGCCAGCGCCAGTGCAATAGCACCGGTACCTGTGCCGAGATCCAGCACGGCGATATCATCTGAAAGCGGCAGATTGAGCGCGGTTTCCACCAGGATTTCAGTATCCGGGCGCGGGATAAGGGTGGATTCGTTGACGATAAAAGGCAGTGACCAGAACTCGCGCTCACCGACAATATGAGCCACAGGCACACCTTGGCTGCGACGCTGCACCATCTGGGTGAACTGCTTGTGTTGTTCGGCCGATAAGTTTCTTTCGGGCCAGGTATAGAGAAAACTGCGGCTCTTGCCCAAGCAATGCAGCAACAGGGCTTCGGCATCTGCATGGGCAGACTCGGACGATGCGGCCAGCATAGAAGAGGCCCATTGCAGGGCCTCGGCAATATTGAGTTTAGTCACAGACAGTCCTTTTATTCGTCGGACAGAGCCGCCAGCATGTCAGCCTGATGCTCTTGCATCAAGGGCTCAAGCAGCTGCTCCAGGTCTCCTTCCATCACCTCGTTGAGACGATACAGTGTCAGGTTGATCCTGTGGTCGCTCACCCTTCCCTGAGGGAAATTATAGGTACGGATCCGCTCTGAGCGGTCACCGCTGCCCACCAGAGAGCGACGGGTAGATTCTTCGGCGCTGCGGCGTTTTTCATCTTCAGCCGCCTGCAAACGGGCCGCCAGTACGCTCAAGGCCTGAGCCTTGTTCTTGTGCTGTGAGCGCTGATCCTGGCATTCCACCACCAAACCTGTGGGCAAGTGGGTAATACGAATTGCCGAGTCGGTTTTGTTAACGTGCTGACCACCGGCACCGGAAGAACGGAAGGTGTCGATACGCAGCTCGGCCGGGTTGATTTCCACCGCCTGGGCCTCAGGCACTTCGTGCATAACGGCCACGGTACAGGCCGAGGTATGCACCCGCCCCTGGGATTCGGTTTCCGGCACCCTTTGTACCCTGTGACCACCGGACTCAAACTTGAGTTTGCCGTAAACACCGTCACCGCTGACTTTTGCTATCACCTCTTTGAAACCGCCATGCTCGCCTTCGCTGGCGCTCATGACTTCGACCTGCCAGCGCTGGCTCTCGGCATAACGGCTGTACATACGGAATAGATCGCCGGCAAAGATAGCCGCTTCATCACCGCCTGCACCGGCACGGATTTCCAGAAAGGCGTTGCTGGCATCATTGGGATCTTTGGGCAACAGCAGAATTTGCAACTCGCCTTCCAGCTGCTCCAACTGAGCGCGGGCCGCCTTGATCTCTTCCTGAGCCATCTCTTTCAGCTCAGGATCTTCCTCGGCCAGCATCTCCTGTGCGGTTTGCAGATCCGCCTGCGCCTGCTGGTAGGCCTTAAAGCCTTTGACCACATCTTCAAGCTGAGCATATTCCCGTGACAGGGCTCTGAACCTGTCCTGATCCGCTATGACACCTGCATCACTGAGCAGGGCCAATACTTCTTCATTACGCTCAAGCAAGCCTTCCAGCTTGCGGATAACGGATTCCTTCATTTAGCTCGCTAACCTTAGTGTTTATCCAAGCCGAGCGCGGTTCTCAATTGACCCAAAGCATTGAGATCCCCCTGACGACTGGCAGCAGTCAGGGCCTGGGTCGGAGCATGGATCAGTCTGTTGGTCAGGCGGTTAGCCAGTTCCAGCAGCACCTGCTCTGTGTCTGCTCCCTGTGCCAACTTGTTCATAGCCCGTTCAACCAACTCATCTTTAATCGCCATGCTCTGGGTACGATATTCGCGAATGCTGTCGACCGATTCCAGTGAACGAACCCACTCCATAAACTGGTGTGAATGCTCTTCGGCAATGACTTCCGCTTGCTCGGCGGCCTCTCTACGGGAGGCCATATTCTGTTCGATTATGCTTTGCAGATCATCGACCGTGTAGAGGAAGGCATCGTCCAAATCACCGACTTCTGCCTCAATATCACGGGGAACCGCTATATCAACCAATAACATAGGTTGATGGCGGCGCTGCTTCAGCGCTTTTTCTACCATGCCCTTGCCCAGAATAGGCAGCGGACTGGCGGTAGAGGATATCACGATATCGGCCTTGGGGAGAAAATCTGGTATCTGTTCCAGGGTAATCGCCTGGGCATTAAACTCTTCGCACATGGCTTCGGCGCGGGAAATGGTGCGGTTGGCCACCACCATGCTGGTCACACCGTTTTCCTTCAGATGACGGGCAACCAGTTCTATGGTTTCACCGGCACCTATGAGTAGTACCTTGGTAGTCGCCAGAGAAGAGAAGATATGTTTGGCCATGCTGACGGCGGCAAAAGCTACCGAAACAGCCGCAGTACCGATTTCCGTTTCGGTGCGCACCTTCTTGGCCACGGCAAAAGTATTTTGGAACAGGCGATCCAGTGTCAGTGCTACTGTGCCTGACTCCTTGGCCTTGGCAAACGCCTGTTTGACCTGACCGAGGATCTGCGGCTCGCCCAGCACCAGAGAGTCAAGCCCGGATGCGACCCGCATTAAATGTTGCACCGCGGGTTGACCACAGTGTTGGTAAAGGCAAGGGGCCACCTCTTCATGGCTCAGGCCATGATAGTCTTCCAACCAACGCACCACCTGCTCGGCATTTTCTGTATTGCAGTAAAGCTCGGTACGGTTACAGGTGGAAACGATGACGGCTTCCCCGCTCTGGGTCTCCTTGGCCAGGCTGCGCATGGCGTCATGGATCTTATCCGGGGCAAAGGCAACTTTCTCACGCAGGTCAACAGTGGCGGTTTTATGGTTTATACCAATTGCTACAAGGCTCATCTGAACTCGTTCTGGACTCTTGGCGTCGCTGTAGGATGCGGCCATTCTACTGAATTGGCCACCTTAAAAACAGAATACGCTTAACAAAACCGAATAAAGGTCTAACTTCTCAACCAATTTATCAATTAAGCTGAACAGGTGCTGGCAAAAGCCACAAGGCGACACCACTGGGGTCGACGCTTATTGGTATTCTGCCAAAGCCCTCGTATCATAGGCGGCCTACACAGTGAACAACAGATGATTATTTTGAAGTACTTCACAAAAACCTGTTTTACACCTCTGTCGGCACTGCGCTTGTTGTTGCCCTTATTGCTCCTTACGTTGCTCGGTGGTTGTAGCAGCTTGCCCGATACCCGCTGGCAGGCGACTCAAGTCAAGCACGCCAACCAAGCCAAGGCCTGGGAGCTGAAAGGCAAGCTGGCGGTAAAGACTCCTGAGGAAAAATTCAGCACTAATCTCTATTGGCTGCATACCCCGACGACGGAAGAGCTGAGACTCACCACCATGTTGGGCACCAGTGTGATGCTGCTGAAGAGCGGCCCGGATGGCGCCTTTTTGGAGCTGGACGGCGAAGTCTACCGCAACCGTGACCCGCAGCGTTTACTCGATGGCCTCAGCAGCTGGAGTATTCCGCTTAACGCCCTGCCCCGCTGGGTGCTTGGTCTCCGCGCCGCCGACACTGAACTCCTGCTCACAAACAATGACGGTAAACCCCAGAGCCTGGAAGATGGCAGCGTTAACCCGCCATGGCAGGTGAAGTACCTCAGTTGGCAGCAACAAAGCGGTGCCGATATTCCGCGCCTTCTCAAACTCAATCGCGGCGTACTCGAACTCAAGATCCAGTTAACCGAGTGGCAGGCGCTCGAAGCCCAGAGCACACTCATCACCAAGGAAAGCCAGCAGCCATGAGCCTCGATCACCCAAACCTCCAGCCCAATAGTCTTTCGCTTGGCTGGCCGGCCCCGGCCAAGCTGAACCTGTTTTTGCACATCAATGGCCGCCGCCAAGACGGCTACCATGAACTACAGACCCTGTTTCAGTTTCTCGACCATGGCGATCTGTTGGACTTTAAAGTCACCACCAATGGCGAACTCAAACTGCACTCCAATTTGGGCGCCGCTGTCCCGGATAGCGATAACTTAATTCTCAAGGCCGCAAAATCATTGCAGCAAGCCAGTGGCTGTGAAATGGGGGCCGAGATCTGGCTCGACAAGAAGCTGCCCATGGGCGGCGGTCTGGGAGGCGGGTCGTCGGACGCAGCCACGACTCTGGTGGCTCTCAATGCCCTGTGGCAAACCGGCCTGAGCGAAGCGGAACTTGAACAAATTGGTTTAAAACTCGGCGCAGATGTTCCTGTTTTCATTAAGGGCATGGCGGCCTTTGCCGAAGGGGTCGGCGAAAAACTTCAGCCGGTGAAACCGGCCGAACCTTGGTATCTGATATTGGTTCCCGAGGCCCATGTTTCCACTGAAAAAGTATTCCATGACCCTGATTTACCGAGAGATACTCCCAAGCTCTCTCTGGAGCAACTACTGAGCAGCCCCTGGCAAAACGATTGTCAGGAACTGGTGTGTCGCCATTACCCTCAAGTTGCCAAGGCCTTGGCCTGGCTGCTAGAATATGCGCCGTCCAGAATGACCGGAACCGGCGCCTGCGTGTTCGGGGAATTCGAAAAACAGCAACAAGCTCTCGATTGTCTGGCAAAGCTGCCGTCATCATTCAAAGGCTTTGTTGCCAAAGGGATAAATAGATCGCCGCTTCAGAGTCGACTGGCTCGCCTCTGAACAGTTTCTTCCGGGATAAAGCGCTGCAACCGTTTTATCCCAGCCACTAAAATAAAGCAAACGCCTGAGGTTCTTACAGTGCCCGACATCAAGCTCTTTGCTGGGAACGCTACCCCCAGTCTCGCCAAAAAGATAGCAGACCGTCTTTTTTGTAAACTCGGAGACGCAGAGGTAGGCCGTTTCAGCGATGGTGAAATCAGTGTCCAGATAAACGAAAATGTACGTGGTGCTGATGTGTTTATCATTCAGTCCACCTGCGCACCAACCAACGACAACCTGATGGAGTTGATCGTAATGGTTGATGCCCTGCGCCGCGCGTCAGCCGGCCGTATCACAGCCGTTATCCCTTACTTTGGTTATGCCCGTCAGGACCGCCGTGTCCGCAGCGCCCGTGTACCCATTACCGCCAAAGTGGTTGCCGATTTCCTCTCCAGCGTGGGTGTCGACAGAGTACTGACCTGTGACCTGCACGCCGAGCAGATCCAGGGCTTCTTCGATGTACCGGTAGACAACGTCTTCGGTAGCCCTGTGCTGCTTGAAGATATGCTGGCCAAGAAGCTGGATAACCCGGTTGTTGTTTCCCCCGATATCGGTGGTGTTGTTCGCGCCCGCGCCGTAGCCAAACTGCTCGACGACTCAGATCTGGCGATCATCGACAAGCGTCGCCCACAGGCCAACGTGGCTCAGGTAATGCACATCATAGGTGACGTTCAAGGCCGTGACTGCATCATAGTTGATGACATGATCGACACAGGTGGCACTCTGTGTAAGGCTGCTGAAGCCCTGAAAGAACACGGCGCCAACCGCGTCTTTGCTTATGCGACCCACCCGGTATTCTCCGGTAACGCCGCCAGCAACATAGTAAATTCAGTGATCGACGAAGTCATCGTCACTGACACTGTGCCTTTGAGCCCAGAAATGCTCAAGACAGGCAAAGTGAGCCAGCTGACCATGTCAGCGGTACTGGCCGAGGCTATCCGCCGCGTCAGCAACGAAGAATCTATCTCTGCCATGTTCCAGCACTAAGCTGACATGCAGAGTTAACAAGAAACGCACCTTAGGGTGCGTTTTTTTATGCTTGATATCTGGGTTGCCATTATATGGCCCATCAGCTGCGGTGTACCTTTCGCACAGGCGATCCTGTGACATGGCGAGAGTTGCGCAGCAACATGCTTTCGAGCGCGAGCCAGGGATGGTGAGCTGGCCGTTAAACAGGGAAGTTGTTGTGAACCCATCCCTGGGCGCTCGACGAAAACATCTGACCTACATGGACGTAGAAAATGCCGAATTTGTCGGGAACAGAATTCGGCCCTGTTTTCGACGGTCACAGTTCCACCTGTGCCTGGAAATGAGGTGTATGTCTGCAAACTCTTCAGATATTTCAAACTACTCAGGACTAACAGAGTTGCACTAATCCCCCTTCGGAGCCGCCGCTGGCGTTGTTGCAAATTGGCGTAGCCGAGACAGGGATGTCGAGGCTCGAAGGTAGAGCAAGGCGAATGTTGCGAAGCAACAAGCTTATGAGCGCGAGCCAAGGAAGGCGAGCTGGCCCTTATGCATGGATGCATTTGGCGAGTCCTGAGTGTAGCCAATTCGCTTCATAAGCCAGCGGGGATTTCGGCTACGTCGGGGTGTCCTTGTGGATGCAAGGGGCTTTGGACAAGCAAAGCCTCTTGCCCGGTGTGGTTTGGCGAGTGTCGCGTAGCGACTGACTACGAGCGAGAGCCAGGGATGGCGAACTGGCCCTTGTGCATGGATGCATTTGCTCCACGACTTTAGGCCGCTGGCACAGCGGCTATCATGGCTTTCAGCTCAAAATGGCCAAATAACATAGGTTGGGCTTCCGGCAATGGATGTTTCTCATTGCCTGCCGCAGGCTTATGCACAGGCGATCCTCTGACACGCTGCGAGTACGTCCCTGTAAGCTCTGCCTCGCCATCCCTGGCTCGGAAGGTCACAGTTCCACCTGTGCCTGGAAAATGGGCATATGTCTGCAGCCTAAAACGACTCTGTGTGGGAAGAATTGCACCAATTCCCCCTTCGGAGCCGCCGCTGGCGTTGTTGCAAATTGGCGTAGCCGAGACAGGGATGTCGAGGCTCGAAGGTCGAGCAAGGAGGCGAGTCCTGAGTGTAGCCAATTTGCTTCATAAGCCAGTGGGGATTTCGGCTACGTCGGGGTGTCCTTGGGGATGCAAGGGGCTTTGGACAAGCAAAGCCCCTGCCCGGTGTGGTGTGGAACACCACGACTTTACGCCGCTGGCACAGCGGCTATTTATGGCTTTAAGCCAAAACTCACCAATGAGCTTGGTCCTAGCGGCTAGCTAAGTTGTAACCCATCAGCTGCGGTGCGGATAGGCAGAAAGCCTGAATGCCGTGAAGAGCAAGATGTTCGAGAGCGGCCCTTTCGCACAGGCGATTTTGTTATTTTTTTATTTTGTTAACTGTTTTGTATTTGCTGATTATAGAATTCACAGCGTTCCTCTAAGCCCATAGACTTTGCAGCATCTTTGAGCTTTACCCAAATTTCTTCTGGAGGCTTGCTTGTTGCCTCAAGTGCTGCTTCTTCTAGCATATCCAGTGCTAGTTCTAGCTCGTTGTGATCAAGGTATTCATCGTACTCGGCGATATATTTGCCAACACCCGGGCATTCACAAAGAACTGCACGAGCCTCACTCAACAAAGCGATAGTAATCTTCCACTTTTTTTCCAATTCTTCTCTGAAGCTCATATGACAGTTAACGCACCAATAACCGGCAGCTAGAATGAAGCGAAGCGTAGTGTAAGCTGTCCGGCGCCGTAGGCGCGAAGTTGATTGACTTGTTAGGCATTAATTAATTTCACTGTTGGAGGACTTTCAGAAACAACATCTATGATTTGGTTTAAGCAGCAAAAGCCATAGTGAACAAATGGGCCAGGATACTCTGCTGTAGCGAATGTACCTTGGCCAATATAGTTTAGAAACGCTGACTCCGAGTAAACTCGTGCAAGCCTACCCTCGAACTTTTCTTCGATGCCTCCAGCATAGCTTTCATTTGTAACTGCATATGCTATGTAATCATCGAAGATGATTTCATAGTGAGCACTGCTGTCGGTTACCTCTATGGGCTTGCTCGTGTTCAATAACTCTCGCAGTGCCTCATTTGGCTCTTCTTCTGATGTTATTCCCGGTGACGCATCAGATACACCAGCCTCCGCTATTACTATTCTGAGACAGTCTTTATAGGTTTCTTGTATCTCAATCATATCGAGATACTTATGCTGATTCATTGTACTGAACATAGATGCCTAGACATAATGATTCCCTGTGCAGGTGTCGGCCTCCGTGTTTTCTCGTGGATTAGTTAAACCAGAGCCACACTGTTTGTTGATCCAATAGGCAAACAATCACAGGAGGCCGACATGTCTAAAGCTAACACACTTTTTATCGGGTTGGACGTACACAAGGAGACCACTGATGTGGCCTGGGTTTCTGATAAGTCTGCTGAGACTGTGCATTACCATGGCACAATCCCAACCAACCTGCGTTCATTCGATAAACTTATTAAAACAAGACCAGTAAGCTCTGTGTTATCTATGAGGCCGGTCCCTGTGGCTTCTGGCTCTATCGCCATCTGTTGCCTCCTTTTTGATGCTCGGTGGCATAACGCCGCGAACTGGGGCGACGCTAGGCGTCCCCCAGCTTTGCATTGTTAGCTTATGAACCTTGAATTAGCTGATAAATTGATTTGCTCCGAGTGATACGGCTACTTCTGTCGTTACTGGCTTGAAGCGCAGAATTGTAGTATTCCTGTGCTTCTTTATCGTCACCAAGATCCCCAGATGCCACGCGATCTACCCGCTCGTAGAAATTATCTAACCGTTCTCTCAAAACGCTGACGTCTATAGAAAGACCATTTTTTACGATAGCTCTGTGAAGTTCGACGAACAAGGTGTAGAAGTCGGCTTTTTTAAACGCCCTGGAGTTGCTTTCAAAGTTCAGACGATCTATGAATTCGAGAACTGTAGAGATCTCGCTATTTAAGCGGTCTCTTTCTGGAAACTCTTCGTTGAACTTTTCTAAATAAATTTCAAGTTCCTTGTCTCGATTGAAATAGGTAGTCATGATTGTGATTATCAAGCCTAGACAATATTTTACATCATTCATCCGTTTAATATCGGTAGATGTAAATAGCCTTTTGCGTTCGAAAATTTCAGCCTTAGATACCTCTTCAGCAAACTGCTTGAATTCGCCACCGAAACGCGAATTGTGCAGTTCCATCGCATTCAGTCCGTAGCTTGTCGAGTTGATACGTTTGAATACCTCTTTAATATGCTCGATGGCCATATTCCCCATATCTCTGACAACAACCTTATATTCAAGAAAGGCAATCTGTTTGTCCTCATCAAGATCAGAATATGCGGGTAAATTGCTACCTAATTTGATATCTGGTGAGCCTTTGAAATACTGGTATAACGTCGTTATGCGCTGCTGGCCGTCAACAAGCACTTCTGAGCCCTCACCCGTTTTAGGGTCGACTTTCCCAGCAGCGATATATATCTCGGGAAAAGGATAGCCCTCCAAGACCGTTTTGATAAATTCAATTTTATCCCTGTTAGTCCAGACCAACCGTCTTTGGAAGTCTGGCTGAGGAATAAGGGTTTTGTTGCCGATTCCAGTCAGAAGCACTCGAAGGCGCCGATTCGAAGCTGAAGTATCCATTAAGATGCCTCCTGAATGCACTGTTCAATGCATATTGTTTGGTATTCTTGTAAGAAGAAATGAGAATGGTATAAACCGCCGCGAACCTTAAAAGGACCGAACCGGTTGCTACTGGTTAAACTATTGAAAAATTTCCACCATTCATCTGTAAACTCAAAATAGCTACTTGATGGAAGTTTATCGGGACGTATCCACCCTTCAGAAATATATTTGAAGAAATTGTTTGATGAAGGCCAGTCAGCTCCGCTCTTCTTAAACAGATAAGCTTCTTGCCAAATGCGCTCAAAGAGTTTTGTTGATACAATCGCAATATCTATATCAGAGTCATCATTAAATACTTCAAACCTTCTTGAAGGCTTTATACTAAACCCTAACTTGCCGGACCCAACCATAATCACATCGGTAAAATCTATTTCAAACTTATCACAGATAGTTTCACGAATTTCAAACATCTGGTGATTATCAAGGAGGTGACAATCTCCACCGAGAACGTACTTTCTGTAGATTTGGAGGCTGTTTAAGCTTTTAAGATCTGCCTTGAATTCCTCGATCATTCTATACTTTCCGTCCCATTCGTCCGAGAGCTAACGCCGCGTTAAGTAGTGAGCAACGCTAACACCTAACCTAATCCTTAGCACCGTAAACACTTAACCCGATTTAAACCCAAAACATCCGGCGTTGCGAATCTGCCTTAAACGCTTTGTTATGTTTGTTCTTGATTTAAGGCACTTTTAATATGCTCAACAAACTCATCATCTGAAAGTGTACGGATCAACTTCCTGTTGAGTAAAATTACTTTACCGCCGCGTTCATAGGCATCCTTGAGAGGTCCAGCTTTAATATCGAGTGTTAAAACGGGATGCGTGAGTGCTCTGACACCCAATTCAATATCTGCCTCTTGTTTATAAAGAATCTGACTTTCTTTACGTTTAGCTGTAGAGCCGTATTTGTTCTGGAGCTCTTTTCTGAAAGCTTCATCTTCTATGCAACTTAAACGACCAAAGCCACCGGCTCTTTGCTCGTTGTCTGGTAACGATGGATTATGAAAACCAAATTTGGCATCCACTTGCACAAATGAACCTAAGTACTTGTTAATATAAGACTTGAGTTCGACACAATTTTCTGGAGTTTGTAGTACTTCGAATTTTCCATGCTTGGTTACGCACAAAGTAAACTCATTTTCAGGAAAGCAAATGTTTAAATCTAGTTGGCGATTTGCTAACTCATCCCAGATATTATGGTCAATAAATACTCTCACACTTCCTCCGAAA
The DNA here is from genome assembly GCF_047314685.1 of Shewanella sp. BJSY2023SW001. Taxonomy (NCBI): domain Bacteria; kingdom Pseudomonadati; phylum Pseudomonadota; class Gammaproteobacteria; order Alteromonadales; family Shewanellaceae; genus Shewanella; species Shewanella sp. BJSY2023SW001. Next base: position 875 of record NZ_JBKORF010000062.1, on the reverse strand, counting down.
ACATAACAGCTGTATAGTGCGCATGCGCGTTTTAGTCCTCGGAGGAGTGTCAACGCGCATCGCTATCTGTTTGTATTAGCTGGATATAATGCAATTTAGTCCTAATATCCCTTACAGCTAAACGCGCATGCGCGGTTTCCAAACCTATTATCTACCAGCTGTATTTTTTAACGTTATGAATTTAATGTTATTTTCTAAAATGTTACAGAAATAACGCGCAAACTTAGCTGCAAATTTCCGGCATTTTTCCTGGAACGCCAATAATACTGTATAAAAAATCAGCTCAGAGGTGCTTGCCATGGGCACTTCAAGCCCTGCAACTAAGGGCCTTAAAACCAAGGGCCCTACAACCCAGGCCTTACAAAAAACGTTAAGTAAAGCCATGACCACCGCACGGGTCCAAACTCTGTTCGTCCCTGCATTCCGCTAAAATCGGAAAAGTGTTGCAGCTTTCGCCTTAAGCTTAAGGAAGTACTAAAACTAAGCGGTTGAATTAGTTATACAATAGCCAGCATTGAATGTGAAAACAATTAGCTAAAGGTCAAGTTTTGACAAAGGCAATAAAACACTGATTTGGTTTGTTTTTGAAGCAGAATTGACTGGGTTTGAAACCAAAGCGACTTCCTCCAGCTAATGCTGGGTGTTTGCATTATTCCCCGTTTTCAACAGTCACAGTCCCGCCTGTGCCTGGAAAATAGGTGTATGTCTGCAAACTCTTCAGATATTTCAAGCTACTCAGCGCTAACAGAATTGCACTAATCCCCCCTCGGTGTCGCCGAAAGCCGTTGGCGCAAATAACGTGGCTGAGGCATGGATGCCGAAGCAGCGCCAGTCGAATCAGGGATGAGCGTCTGAAGCGGTAGTTATTTGCGCCA
>NZ_JBKORF010000061.1:0-1806 GCF_047314685.1 Shewanella sp. BJSY2023SW001 | reverse complement strand
GGGCTTTCGACACCGTGTGGGGCGGCAAGGGAGATCCAAGAGGGGATTGCTGTTGATCCCTTCTTGGTCGGGTGTGGGGCGAAGCTCCACGACTTGAGGCCGCTGGCACAGCGGCTATCATGGCTTTAAGCCAAAACTCACCAATAAACTTGGTCTTAGCTGCTCGCAAAATTGCAGCCCATCACCTGCGGTGGACTCTCACACAGGCGATCCTGTGACACGCTGTGAACCCATATATGGACCCATCCCGTTTGCAAGACATTTGATTTCAATTTGAGAAGAGTTCATTGCACCCATATATTCGGCCTGTTACTGAGTTAAATCTCTGGCCCTGATGGATATGTGCTTCTACTTTCCTCATCATCCTTGCGGCTTCACGATGAGCCTATGGATTCAACAGGTTTTAAGTAGAACAGTCTGACTGTCTCATCATCAAATCAATTGTCACCGCAACTTGGTGATAGGTTGGCATTATCTTACTTCACAACCTGATTTATAAGCTTCATGTCGCCGGCCGATACGTTTCTTCTTTGGCCGCTATGACCCAGGCAATTCTGGCAAGCTTGTTGGCTACTGAAAAACATACAGAACAAAATATACAGGACATCCAAAACACTTTCTGAGCCGCAAGGAAGCACCTTGCAGGGGTCAGTCTCTGATAAATAACGACGGATTTTTGGAAGTAGGCTCTCTGAGATGAGTAATCTGCGAGATTCATGCAAAAACTGCGGTTGCCAAGCATGCCAACGGCAGGCTTAAGCCTGTTTCTGCAAAATCACCAACGATCTAAGGTTAATGGGGATGTATTGCTTGGCTTTGTTGCTTACCCCGGCACCATTTACCGCCATATTTGGCCTTCATGGCACACATCGCATCCCATCGGCCACTCATGCCACTGTACTGACGGCGAAACTCTTTGGCGGAAGTTATCCAGGCATCGTCGCTGATACCAAGCTCAAGCAGTAGTTTGGGCCTGGAACAGGCAATAAAGCCACGCTTGTCTTCCCGCACCGCCCGGCCTGTCCAATCAATCAGCTCCAAATAGTCGGCAAAGTGAAATGGGATACCGCTTTGTTCGGCGGCAGTGGCTGCACCATCAAATTGCAGCAGTGGCTTAAGTGAAGCGTTGACAGTTGCTGGCTCTGCAACTTCTTCTATGCGCTCCTGAATGGATGTGTAATCAGAAGTTTGCAGCGAATCTGCAATACCTGCGCGAATGGGATTTAAATCCACGTACATCATGCAGGCCAGCAGCGCCTGTTCATCGAGCAGCGCCTGCGACTTAAAGCGCCCTTCCCAGAATACGCCCTTGCAGCCATCTTCTCGATTGGCCTTGCGGGCGATATCTTCGTTTAAACAGCGCATAAACCAACTGATACTGCCAAGGCGTTCCTGCCAATCGCTAATCAGCGAATCCAGCAGTATTCGCTCACCTTCCGAGAGACTATCGCCCTTAAGGAACTTTGCCGCCACGGGATTGCCACTAAAGAGCCCTGTCCAACGCTCAATGACTTCAAATGGCGACAACGATTGTTGCGCAGCAAGGTCGATTTTAAGCACCAAATGGTAGTGATTACTCATAACCGCATAAGCGCAAACGTCGATGCAGAATATTGACGACAACTGCCTGATTTTATCCACTATCCAGCCACGTCTATGCTCGTAACTGCGCCCAGACAGTGCATCTTCACCACACAAAAATGCCCTTCTAACGCAACGGTTAATCACGTGGTAAAAGGGCGTACTTTCAGCGTCTATCAACTGACGGCGGGCTGTAGTCATAACCAACCTCGACTGAGCTTTGAT
>NZ_JBKORF010000060.1:0-25677 GCF_047314685.1 Shewanella sp. BJSY2023SW001 | reverse complement strand
GGTTCTGGGCAAGCAAGGTACGGGCGCGATTGTCAGCCTGGTTGAGAGAAAAAGTAAGCTGTACCTGATACGCAAAGTGCCAGCGAAAAGCGCAGCCGATGTGGCCCGGGCAATGGTTGGCATGCTGTGGAAATATCGAAGTTATGTTCGAACTATCACTGCGGACAACGGCAGCGAGTTCTGTGACCACGAACAGGTCGCAGAAAAGCTTAAAACGGATGTCTACTTCGCTAACCCTTATTCGTCCTGGGAACGCGGACTGAATGAAAACTTCAACGGTTTGCTGCGGCAATACATACGGAAAGGCACCGATTTGCGGACGGTAACAGATAGGCAAATTAGTGAGATTGAACGGGCATTAAATGCCAGACCGAGAAAGTGCCTCGGCTTCAGGCAACCTATTGCGGTATTCAATGAATTACGCAAGGCAGCCTAATTTAGCGAGTGGTGCACTTCGGAGTTGAATTCGCGGTATCTTTATCATCGTTTATTTCCGACTTGAGATCGTGAAAATCAATAGTTGCAAGTAACTTATAATTAAGCTTGTGAATGAGTGATTTTATTTCTTTTTGATCATCCATGTTTTTTATTTCTGTTAGGGTTATTATTTTTGTTTTTCCATCAGTGTAAATGTCTACTTTAGGGAGGTTTTCTGTAACTGATATTTTTATAGTGAATGGTAGGAGGAATAGTGCAATTGATATTGTTATTATTGAAATTATCTTGATTGAAGAAGGTTGGTTTTCTTTTGGGGTTGTTGTCAATTTATTGCTTTTGACTTTTTGTTCTTTCTCAAAGATGGAATTTTCTTGATTGTCTAATATGAAGTCTATTGTTAGATGATCTTGCATTATGTCTAAGCCATATCCAACCCCTTTGACTGTGAAGATTAACTCATTGCCTAGTATTTCTCTGAATACACGCCTTAGATTGGCGATGGCCACTGGAATAGAGTTCGGAGATACGACTCTACCATACCAGCCCACTGATAATAATTTATCTCTGCTTACAGCTTGCCCTTTGTTGTTATACATTTCTTTTAATATATAAAACTCCGGAGTCGAACACTTATATCTTCTGGTGTTTGTGCTTATGGTTGGATTGCCGTTGTTTTGGCGAACAGTGATGTGTTCCCTTCCTTTGGTGGTGTCCATCTTGGATCCTACTGATTTTTGGCTTCAACCTAGCCGCCTACATGTTTTCATTCTAATAATAAGTGATAAAAAATCCAGCGTTTCAGTTTATAATTTGTTAATCAACGAAATGTTAATGTTGCAACCTGTTGTTTTGTTGTGACAATTATTGGTTTCTGTGTCCTTGTCCATTTTGGTTTATTTATTAGATTTTATAACTGTATAAACAATGGCTTTGGTGAGAGCCTCCTGATTACCGGGCTAATGTTATTGATCTTACAGGGTGTCATCTTGTTTGTGGGAGTTGATTCCTGTTGTCTAAGGAGGGTGTATGTTAATGCAGCAGAGAAGCAGCAATATCCATGTGAGTAATGACGGTTTTTCTAAAGAAGAATCTCTCTTTCAAGCGGATTTTAAACCTTTGACACAGGCTCATTTACAAGAAATAGTTGCCAGAGAGGTTAATGGATGTATAAAGAGTGTTGCATATGAAGTTTTATTTAGGCCAGGAATGCAGCACAAGAATGTTGAATTTTTTTATCAAAATTTAAAGTGTAAAGAGCTATTGAATTTATCATTGGAGCAGTTGCACCAGTTAGCTGTGATTGATTATAGGAATCTTGATGTATTGGCTTTGACAGGGCGTAAAATAAAACGTTTGTTTATTAATGTTGAAGCCAGGGTGATAATGGCATTGGAAGCTGAACTGGTTTGGCTAAATGATACATTGAAGCAACAGGATATTGAATTGGTTATTGAGATAACTGAACGTTTGAATTCGGATTGCGCTCACCCGGCTTTTATTAGTGTGGCAAAGCTGCATGATAGAGGACTAAAAATAGCTTTGGATGATTTTGAGCCTGAAGGAGATCTAAGACAGGGGTGGATAGGTACTGGCTGTGTTGATTATATTAAATTGATCTTGCCTAATGGTTTTGAGTGCTCTGAGAAGATAAGAGCCGATTTTATTGAGCATGTCTATCAGTTGAAGGATAAAGCCTTACTGAAAGTGATTGTTGAAAAGGTCGAGAGCTTGGACCAGTTTTTGGCGATGGAGTTTGTGCCTTATGACGGTTTACAGGGATACTTCTTTTCAGTACCAACTGAGCTCCTTCCAATACGTCTAAAGACACATGCTTTATTGCGATGACTAGAGATAGAAGACTTAGGGGAAAGTGCGAATAAGTCCTTCAGGGGCTTGTTTTCATCTTTCCTGGTTGTCGATTGGATAAAAAAGGTCACTGTCACGGCAAAAATTTCTCGTTATCTGAATGTAAAATCTACTGATAGATTGTGTGAGACTTCTCTGTGCCGTTCCGCGAAACGACACTTTACTCACACAAGGAAACCAGATGAAAAGCTTAACTTTACTGTTGGCCGGTATGTTACTCAGTGGTGCTGTTTTGGCTGTCGATGAAGAAAAAGCATTGCCTCAAGCCAGTGAAACCGACGTTCAACAACTGCTGCAAGCCTGTTTGCAGATGGCTGATGAAGACGCGGTTCCAGTCGAAGAGCGTCAGGAGTATCTGCTGACTTGCGTTAATGATCAACTCAATGAAATGGGTTATCAGCCTTTGGAAAGTTTGCCACAGGTTAATTAATCTCCACAAAAGTAGCTCATTTGTGTTTTAATTCCCCGGTATACGAGATGTGTTGTTTGCCTGGGGGATGGATACCTTGCTGTTGAATCTACTTAATACGTCGTGGTGGGATAGCTTCATACCACGACGTAAACTTCTTTTGTTTATCCTACCTTGGCTAACTGTTTTTCTGGTTTATCCTGCCAAGCCTTTGGCTCAATCTCATCCGATACGGGTGAGCTTTATTAATCCAGGATCTGCTCAGGAAAGTTTCTGGGGCGATATAGACAGCCTTATGTTGACAGCAGCTACCGAGCTAAATATTGAGTTGGAAATATTGCATGCCAATAGGGATCATTTTCGGATGATAGCTTTGGCACAAGAATTGGCTACCCGTAAACAGTTACCTCAATACATTATTTTGGTTAATGAAAAAAATGTTGCCGTAAAAATGTTGGCTGCCTTTGAAGGTTTGCCTGTTAAGACTCTTTTGTTGCTCAATGATGTGGCTCCCGAGGTGCGTCATTTGTTGCAACAACAGCCTTACTGGCGACAGCATCTGTTGCCGCCTTTGATCCCTGACAATGAACGGATAGGCTTTCTTACTGCGCAGGCCTTGTTGCAGCAGGTGGGGCCAGGGACGCAACAAGTGCTGCTGATTTCCGGCGATAAGGGAACGCCAGCATCTATAGCCCGGACTCAAGGGGCAATAAATGGCTTCAGAGAAAGAGGGGTAGAGCCATTACAAGTCGTCTACGGTCATTGGCAAGAGCAAAGAGCCAAGACGCAAACAGAAATTCTGCTGAAACGTTACCCGGAGCTGAAAGGGATCTGGACCGCCAATGATCACATGGCCTTTGGTGCTATTGCGTCGCTGGAGGAAAAGGGACTCAGGCCAGGAGAGGATATATTCATTGCCAGTATCAATACTTCCTCCAAGGTGCTTGATTGGCGTAGCCAGGGGCGAGTCAGTGTCCTGGGCGGCGGTCATTTGCTGGCAGGAGCCGAGGCGCTCAGGCGCATTCGCGACGACAGTGAGGCTAAGCCTTGGAATGAGGAGGTCTCCTCAATGTTCAGGCTGTTGGTTCCGGGCACAGAACCTTTCAATCTGCTAGAGCAACGAAACTGGCGGGCACTGCTCGCTTGGTACCAACAGACATCGGAAGTAACGCATTGAAGCAAAGTTCTGTCATCAGTCACAAGATGACCTTGGTTATCATAGGTGTCAGTTCATTCTTTGCCTTGATGACCATGGTGGCCCAGTTGTTCTGGAACTATCAGGATGGTGTTGAGGGCGGTAATCGTAGGCTAAATGAATATGTCGAAGCCAATCTGCCCGGTATGGCACAGGCCATTTGGGATGTGGACCATAAGTTGCTGCGGGACATACTGATTGGCATAGGCATGCAGCCTTATGTCTCCGGCGCGTCTTTGTCCAGTGTCGATGGGATTACCCTGCAAGTGGGAAATAATCAGGCCCAGGATAATGAAACCTTTCTGTTTCCAATAATCTACCGTCAGCAACAGATAGGTGAGCTTAAGGTTCAACGCAGCCGCAACCAGCTCTATTATGAGTTGTGGCGGCAGATGATCCTGATAGTCGTGGGTAATGGCTTGAAAACCCTGCTGATGATCTACGTGATTCTGACTCTGGTGCGCAGTCTGGTTACCGGAAGATTGGCGGCGCTGGCCGCATACGTCAATCGTATCGATTTGGGACAACCGCGAAAAGTGCCCTTACCTAATGAGGTAGGGGCGGCAAATCAAGATGAAATTGGCAGCGTGGCCCGCGCCATAGAGCAGATGTACCGACGTATTAGAACCGACTTTGCTCGCAAACGCTGGCAGCAGAGGCATTTGACTCGAGGGCAAAGGCAATTGTCCGAGCAGGTGGAATTTAGCCATAAAGAACTGGCTTGGCAGGCCAGAGCCAATGAGTTATTGGCGGATCTATCATTGCAGTTTCTGAAGGTACAGCCAGGGGACGTCGATCAGGCTTTGGCCGATGTAGGTCGTCAGATTGCTGAGTTGTTTGCCGTCGAGCGGGTTACCTTGCTGGAGATCAAAGAACAACAACTCTGTTATCGTAGCGTCTGGAGTCGTCGGGGGAAGCCTCATTCTTCAAGTTACATAGATATCAGTGAGTTGAATCGCTTTGCTGAGCAACTCAACACCAGACATATGATTATCGTGGAGGATGTGGAAAATCTACAATCTGACGATAGCGCCGAATATAGGTTACTCAAACAGTTGCAGTTACGTTCCCTGGCGCTGTTTGCCATCACAGATGGGCAAGACTTGCTGGGGATTTTGTCGCTAAGCAATAGTCAATCTCCAAAACTTTGGCCTCAATCCCGCCGTGCCATGTTGACTCAGTTTGCCGCTGCGCTCAACGAGCTCCTGGTCAGGGAGCGCAGGGATTTACAGATGTTGGGGCTGCAACGTGAGCTGTTGGGGCTGAATCACAAACTTAAACAGCTTTCGGAAACAGATGAGCTAACTGGATTGGCCAACCGACGTCCCTTTACCGAATCTCTGGCGTGCTTGCTGGCTTCGGAAGAGGGGGGCGCCTTGATAATGCTGGATGTCGATCACTTTAAAGCTTTTAACGATTGTTTTGGCCATCCGGCCGGTGACCGGGTATTGCAGCGTTTGGCGCAGGCCATGCGTAAAGCTCTTCCTGAACGCGCCTTGCTGGCCAGAGTCGGCGGCGAAGAATTTGCCTTGGTGTTGCCGGGAGTCGACCGCAGGCAAGCTGAGGGTGTTGCCGAAACCTTGTTGACTCAGGTTCGGGAATTGCAAATTACTCATGGCTCAGCACCCGCAGGTATAGTCACTATCAGTCTTGGATTGGCACTCCTGACCCCGAATACACGGGATTTGAGTGAGGTTATTCGGCTGGCAGACAAGGCGCTCTATCAGGCTAAACATCAAGGACGTAATACTTGGTGTATTGCGCAATAGCCTGGAATTCAGTGGTCTGTGAAGGCTTGCAGTAACAGTTGCAACTCGCCGCATTTTTCCAGTAGGGTGACGCCGCTATTGAACTCTTCAAGCAGTGCCATCTTGTGTGGGCTTTGTCTGGATACTAGCATATAGAAGGGTTCTGGCCGGGTGTGGGGAACCGCTTGCGTTGCTAACCCAAAGTCCTGGGGATTGCGCTTCATCAGCTTTAAGGTGCCGCTGAAAACCTCCAGCCGTGCCAGAAAGAAGTCACATCTACCCCGTTGCAGTAACTCGGGGATCAACGGCAGATCTTTGCTCAAAGACAGTGGCAGAGAGTTATTCCAACCGAAGTGGTGGTAATTGAAGCCGCGAATGCCACAAACTGTGCCTATCCGCGTTAGCTCCGTCAGCGAGTTGAATCTTAGACCCTTTGGGAAGCGCTGTTTGAGAAACACCACCCCAGGGGTGAGGTGGTAATAGGAGCGCGATAGCAGGAACTTACGCCGTCGCTCTGGGTTGGCTGAGGCGCTCATGGCGGCATCTATCTTGCCCAATTCCACTTCCAACATGCACCTTGGCCAGGGAAGGGCGATGATGTGTAACTGCCAACGCGGTGGCGTAAACAGTCGATAAAGCAGCTGAATATCATAGCCGTCACTGTTATGGGACTTACGGCCATCTATTCTGGAAAAGTAATTGAAGGGTGGAAATTCGGACTCTTCGACACATATTTTTAATGGTATGCCGTTAAGCTCATCTTTTGCGTTGGAGACCGGTGAGATAAGCATCACTGTCAAAAATGCGGCAAACGGATATAATGTGAACTTCATTCCGGTAGAAGAAGCCTGCAATGGGTTTCTTGGAGTATAGCAAAGCCACTCAATTCGCCAGTTTAGTACCCGTACCGGTAACCAGTTCGCCTTTAGACCTCCCAGTCACTCCACATTCAGGCCTGGATATAAGGGCACGGCATAGAAGCGCTTTGTAACTAACCTAAGGTGTTGTATGAGTTTATTCGATAATTTGGTGATTATCTTTTGCCTGATCGGAACCAGCTGCTTTTTTTCCATGTCTGAAATTGCCCTGGCCGCTTCCCGTAAAATCCGTTTGCGACAGATGGCCGATGAGGGAGATTTGCGCGCCGAAAAAGTGTTGGCGCTGCAAACCACTCCGGGCAGTTTTTTCACCGTAGTGCAGATTGGTCTCAATGCCGTTGCCATCATGGGTGGTATAGTCGGTGAGTCTGCTTTTACCCCTTATTTTGCGGCAGCTTTGGCCCATGTGGTTCCGCCGCCCTGGGTAGGACAGGTAAGCTTTGTGTTGTCTTTCGTATTGGTGACCAGTCTGTTTATTCTGATCGCCGACCTGATGCCCAAACGGGTTGCCATGGCCTTACCGGAGAAAGTGGCCGTTAACTTGGTAAACCCCATGCTTGTCTGTATTGCCTTGCTGCGCCCCTTTGTATGGGTATTCAATGGCATGGCCAACGGTATCTTCAAACTGCTGCAGATACCTACTGCCCGCAATGATGAAATCACCCCTGATGATATCTACGCCATTATGGATGCCGGTGCCGAGGCCGGTGTGCTGGATAAGGGCGAGCAGCAGATGATCGAGAATGTATTTGAGATGCAATCTGTCAGCGTCACCTCGGCGATGACCGCCCGTGAGAGCCTGGTGTATTTCCTGTTGCAGGATGATGAAGACGCTATCAAGAAAAAAATCGCCGAGGATCCGCACAACAAGTTTTTGGTGTGTGATGGTCAGCTGGACAATATCAAAGGTGTGGTGGACGCCAAGGAACTGCTGCTGCGGGTGATCAACGGCCGCAAGATAGATTTGAAAGATACCTCGTTAGTGCGCAACTGCCTGATTATTCCCGATACCCTGAGTCTGTCGGAAGCCATGGAATATTTCCGTCATCACAGGGCCGACTTTGCGGTGGTGATGAATGAATACGCTTTGGTGGTGGGGATTGTGACCACTGACGATCTGCAAAGTGCGGTAATGGGCGCCTGGTCGCTGCATGAAAGTGAAGAACAGATAGTGCCCCGTGACGCCAATTCCTGGCTGGTGGACGGGGTGACGCCGATAACCGACGTGATGCGTGCCTTTGGTATTGAGGAGTTTCCGCAAAACCAAAACTATGAAACCATCGCCGGTTTTATGATGTATACGTTACGCAAGATCCCCAAGCGTACCGACTCGGTTAACTACGCAGGTTATAAGTTTGAGGTGGTGGATATAGATGCCTACAAGGTTGACCAGTTGCTGGTCACCCGCCTCTTGCCTCAGGAAGATCAACTGCCCAAGGATGAAGAGTCACTCGATATTTAAGGCAAGCTTAAAGGGCGTGGCATAAAGACCATCGACTGAGTTAAGCATTTTGCATAGGGCTCAGTTATAAGTGGTAAAGCCCGCCCGACTTTCCAAGCCTTAGCTAAATCACTTCCAGAAACGCACTTACCAAGGGATCCTGGCGCCGCTTGGCCTTGCAGCAGCACCCCAGCTCAAAAGGGGCTATCTCGGCCGGTGAGGCCAGGGTTTTTATCCTCTCGCCCAGTGGACTGTTGGCTACCACTACATCCGGAGTGATGCTGACACCGCAGCCCAGAGCCACCATGGGCACTATCGCCTCGTGGCCCGATACCTGGGCATAGATATTGGCTTTGATCCCCATCGCCTTGAACCAGCGCTCGGCCCGTAAACGCCCGGGGCCGTGGTCGGGCACGATAAAGGGCAGTTGCTCCCAGGGAATAGGATTTTGCGCCAGCAGCGACTGCAACTGACAGTTGATGGTGGGCGCGATAATCGACAGCGGCACTTCACCTATGGGGGCAAAGTGCAGACTCGGCGGAAAGTCCTGCGGCAGAGCGGCGATGGCGATATCCGCCCTCTGCTGCTGAATTTCCTGTACCGCATCGGCAGCATCACCCGTGGTGAGTTTGATGTCGACCAGGGGCTGCTGGCGGCGAAACTTATCCAATAGGGCCGGCAGGTGGCTGTAGGCGGCTGTGACCGAACAATAGAGTTGCAGCGTGCCCCTCAGCAGCTTTTGCTGCGGATCCAGCTCGCGGCGCAGTTCTTGCCACTGAGTCAGTGTCTGGCTGGCGAAGCGGCGAAAGGCTTCGCCAGCGTGGGTCAGGGTGACGCTGCGGTTGTCCCGCTCCAGCAGCTTGCTACCCACTTCATCTTCCAGCCTTTGCAGGGTGCGGCTTAAGGTTGAAGGGCTGACATGCATCCGGGTGGCGGTGCGGGAAAAATGCAGGGTGTCGCAGAGATCCAGATAGAGTTTTATCGCCCGAATATCCATGCCGTTTTGCCTCTTTTGTTGTTGCGTTTTGTGCAACATGACATGCCGAATATATCATTTCAAGCAATTTAAACCATGGGCTATAGTGATTTGCATCACTGAGCCGTTTCGGCTTGGTCCCAGGAATTTGGTTAAACAGGTGGCTAAGATGGCAAATTACTTCAATACCCTGAATCTGCGGCAGCAATTGGCACAGCTGAGCCAGTGCCGTTTTATGGAGCGCAGCGAGTTTGAAAACGGCTGTGACTATATCAAGGACTGGAATATTGTCATCCTTGGCTGTGGTGCCCAGGGGCTCAATCAGGGGTTGAACATGCGTGACTCAGGGCTGAACATCGCCTATGCCCTGCGCAGCGAAGCCATAGCCGAGAAACGTGCCTCCTGGCAGCGGGCCACCGAAAACGGTTTCAAGGTGGGCACCTTCGAAGAGCTGATCCCCACAGCCGATCTGGTACTGAACCTGACACCGGACAAGCAGCACACTCCTGTGGTCAATGCGGTAATGCCCTTGATGAAGCAAGGTGCGACCCTGTCCTATTCCCACGGTTTCAACATAGTGGAAGAGGGGATGCAGGTGCGGCCGGACATCACTGTCATCATGGTGGCGCCCAAGTGCCCAGGTACCGAAGTGCGTGAGGAATACAAGCGTGGCTTTGGGGTACCGACACTGATCGCCGTGCATCCTGAGAACGATCCCAATGGCGACGGTCTGGAGATCGCCAAGGCCTATGCCAGTGCTACCGGCGGCGATCGTGCCGGCGTGCTGCACTCCTCGTTTATCGCCGAGGTGAAGTCTGATCTGATGGGCGAGCAGACCATTCTCTGCGGCATGCTGCAGACAGGGGCGATTTTGGGTTACGGCAAGATGGTGGCCGATGGCATTGAGCCGGGTTATGCCGCCAAGCTTATCCAGCAGGGCTGGGAAACCATCACAGAGGCGCTCAAGCATGGCGGTATCACCAATATGATGGATCGCCTGTCCAACCCGGCCAAGATCAAGGCGTTTGAAATTGCCGAAGAGCTTAAGGTGTTGCTGACCCCGCTGTTTGAAAAACATATGGACGACATCATCAGCGGCGAGTTTTCCGCCACCATGATGGCCGATTGGGCCAATGACGACGCCAATTTGCTGCGCTGGCGTGAAGAGACCAATAACACAGGTTTTGAAAAGGCGCCGACCTGCGCCGAGCAGATAGATGAGCAGACCTATTTCGACAAGGGGATCTTGCTGGTGGCCATGATCAAGGCCGGGGTGGAACTGGCGTTCGATACCATGGTGGATGCCGGGATCATCGAAGAGTCGGCCTATTACGAGTCGCTGCATGAGACGCCGCTGATTGCCAACACCATAGCCCGTAAACGCCTCTATGAGATGAACGTAGTGATCTCGGATACCGCCGAATATGGCTGTTACCTGTTTAACCATGCCGCCGTGCCGCTGTTGCGTGACTATGTCAACGCCCTCTCTCCCGAGGTCCTGGGCGCCGGTCTCAAGGATTCGGGCAATGGGGTCGATAATCTGCGTCTGATCGAGGTCAACGAAGCGATTCGCCATACGGCCGTCGAGTATGTCGGTGCCGAACTTCGCGGTTACATGACTGAAATGAAAAGGATAAACCTGCAAGATTGACGTAAACGTTAGCTTGATTGCCGCCGGCGGCAATCAAGCTGTTTAGGCGAGCCATTGGCGAGGGTGCCATAGCCAGGCCAAGTTGGAAGATTTTCAGGTTGTGAATTTTTTTGTTGTGTTCTGAAAACACTTTATGGTAATGGTTAATAAGTGCGCCGCCAAAGGGCTCGCCAAGCAGATAAATTGAATACAGGAAACTGTCTGAGAAATGTTTAACTTAAGCGCCAAGCTCCTCCTCGTGATTATTACCGTCGTGATTATTCCATCACAGCGGGGGCGGCTCGTGGCGCGACGACAGACCAGATAGGGTCAGAAATTGCAAACAAACCCCCCGCTCCGAAAGGACCGGGGGGTTTGTCGTTTCAGGGCCATTGAAAACTTAAACAGCAGCAAAAATAGGCGAGATAACAAGATGGAACAAGGGCAGAAGATCAGCGGCAGTGAAGCAGTTATCAAGGTATTGGCCGCCCATGGGGTGAACACGGTTTTTGGTTATCCCGGCGGAGCCATCATGCCTATCTACGATGCTCTCTACGACAGCCAGATCGAACATCTGCTCTCCCGTCATGAACAGGGCGCCGCCTTCGCCGCCGTCGGTTATGCCCGCTCAAGCGGCAAGACGGGCGTCTGCCTGGCTACCTCGGGCCCGGGGGCGACCAATCTGATCACCGCCTTGGCCGATGCGCTGCTGGACTCAGTGCCGCTGGTGGCCATCACGGGCCAGGTTTCCACCTCTGTGATAGGCACAGATGCCTTTCAGGAGATGGACGTGCTGGGCATGAGCCTGTCATGTACCAAACACAGTTTTATGGTGACCCGCGCCGAGGAACTGGTTGCTACCCTGTACCGCGCCTTCGAAATCGCCGCCTCCGGCCGTCCCGGTCCTGTGTTGGTGGATATCCCCAAAGACATCCAGCTTGCTCAAGTGGAATACAAGGCGCCGCTGCAGGCGGTGCCCGATGAGCCTGAGCTGGACCAGGCGGCTTTGGCAGAAGCCAACGCCTTGCTGGCGGCCGCGCGCCAACCCATGTTGTACGTCGGTGGCGGCGTCGGTATGGCGGGCGCAGTAGAGCCGCTGCGGGCCTTTATTCAGCGCAGCGGTATTCCTTCGGTGGCAACGCTTAAGGGGCTGGGCGCCATAGCCCACGGCACTCAAGGTTACCTTGGCATGCTGGGGATGCACGGCAACAAGGCCGCCAATCTGGCGGTGCAGCAGTGCGATCTGCTGCTGGTGGTCGGCGCCCGTTTCGATGACAGGGTCACGGGTAGGCTGGAGAGCTTTGCCAGCAAGGCCAAGGTGATCCACCTGGATATCGATGCCGCCGAACTTGGCAAACTGCGCCAGCCGGATGTGGCCATGGATGGGGACTTAAGAAGCATATTGACGCAACTGGCGCCGCAAGCGCTGCAGATAGCACCCTGGCAGGCGGAAGTCGAGCACCTGCGGGCGCTGCACCAGTGGGATTACGCCCACCCAGGCTCACTCATCTATGCGCCGGCCATGTTGCGCCGTCTGGCCAACAAGCTGCCGATTGACTCTGTGGTGAGCTGTGATGTCGGCCAGCACCAGATGTGGGTTGCCCAGCATATGCACTTTCGCCGCCCGGAAGATCATCTTTCCAGTGCCGGGCTTGGCACCATGGGCTTTGGCTTGCCGGCGGCCATAGGCGCGCAGATGGCAAGGCCGGATGCCACTGTGGTCACGGTTTCCGGCGATGGTTCTTTCATGATGAATGTGCAGGAGCTGACCACCATCAAGCGTCGTAAACTGCCGGTGAAGATACTTTTGATAGATAACCAGAAGTTGGGCATGGTGAAACAGTGGCAACAGCTGTTTTTTGAAGAGAGATACAGCGAAACCGACCTGTCCGATAACCCCGATTTTGTTACCCTGGCGTCCTCCTTCGATATCCCCGGACGCACCATCTACTCGGCCGATGAGGTTGAGCAGGCACTGGATGAGATGCTCAGTGCCAAAGGCCCCTTCCTGCTGCACGTCGCCATAGACGATGCCTTTAATGTCTGGCCGCTGGTTCCCCCCGGCGCCTCCAACTGTGAAATGATGGAACAAACGGAGAAGTGATCATGATCCATAATCTGGAATTGACCCTGGAACAACGCCCCGAAGTGCTGGAACGTGTATTGCGGGTAACCCGTCACCGCGGCTTTACCGTCCGCGATATGCATATGACACTGGCCGAGGATCAGCGCCTGCAGCTGGCAATGGCGGTCGACAGTGACAGAGCCATAGAGCTGCTGAGTCGTCAGTTGACTAAGCTGGTAGACGTGGCCCGCTGCACTGTGCGGCCCGCAAGCAGCCTCTCCCGTACCGTCAACGGCTAACCAAGAATCATCAGAATAAGCGTAAGGAATTGAGCAATGCCCAAACTCAGATCAGCAACCAGTACCGAAGGCCGCAACATGGCCGGAGCCCGAGCCCTTTGGCGTGCCACAGGGGTCAAGGAAGGCGACTTCGGTAAGCCCATTATCGCCATTGCCAATTCCTTCACTCAGTTTGTTCCCGGTCATGTACACCTGAAAGACATGGGCTCTCTGGTGGCATCGGCCATCGAAGAGGCCGGTGGCATCGCCAAAGAGTTCAACACCATAGCGGTCGATGACGGCATCGCCATGGGTCATGGCGGCATGCTCTATTCCCTGCCTTCCCGTGAACTGATTGCCGACAGCGTCGAGTATATGGTCAATGCTCACTGCGCCGATGCTCTGGTGTGTATCTCCAACTGCGACAAGATCACCCCCGGCATGTTGATGGCGGCGCTGCGGCTCAATATCCCTGTGGTATTTGTCTCCGGCGGGCCTATGGAAGCGGGCAAGACCCAACTGTCCGATAAGCTTATCAAGCTGGATCTGGTGGATGCGATGGTGGCGGCGGCCGATGACAGGGTATCCGATGCCGACAGCGAGAAAATCGAACGCAGCGCCTGCCCAACCTGTGGCAGTTGCTCCGGCATGTTTACCGCTAACTCGATGAACTGCCTGACCGAGGCGTTGGGGCTGTCGCTGCCGGGCAACGGCTCCATGTTGGCGACCCACAGCGACCGGCGCGAACTGTTTTTGGAGGCGGGCAGAAGAGTGATGGCGCTGGCCAAGCGTTACTACTTGGATGATGATGCCTCGGTATTGCCGCGCAATATTGCCAACTTCAAGGCGTTCGAGAATGCCATGACCTTGGATATCGCCATGGGCGGTTCTTCCAACACTGTGCTGCACCTGTTGGCTGCGGCTCAGGAAGCCGAAGTGGATTTCACCATGACAGATATCGACCGCCTCAGCCGCAAGGTGCCGCACCTTTGCAAGGTGGCACCTTCGACCCCTAAATACCATATGGAAGATGTCCACAGAGCCGGTGGCGTAATGGGGATCTTGGGTGAGCTGGAACGCGCCGGTTTATTGCACACGGATGTTAATCATGTGGCGTCCGATGATGGCTCGCTTGAGTCTGTGTTGGCCAATTATGATGTGATGCGCACCGAGTCTGCGAAAGTAAAAGACTTCTTCCGCGCCGGCCCCGCGGGGATCCCTACTACCCAGGCCTTCAGCCAGGATTGCCGCTGGTCATCACTGGATACAGATCGCCGTGAAGGTTGTATCCGCAGCCGCGAGTTTGCTTTCAGTCAGGAAGGGGGCTTGGCGGTACTGTCCGGTAATCTGGCCGAGCATGGCTGCATAGTGAAAACCGCCGGGGTGGATGAATCCAACCTGAGGTTCAAGGGCGTGGCCAGGGTATATGAGAGCCAGGACGAGGCCGTTGCCGGGATCCTCGGCGGTGAAGTGGTCGCCGGGGATGTGGTGGTTATTCGCTACGAAGGCCCCAAAGGTGGCCCTGGTATGCAGGAGATGCTTTATCCCACCAGTTACCTCAAGTCCCGCGGTTTGGGCAAGGCCTGCGCCTTAATCACAGATGGCCGCTTCTCCGGCGGTACCTCTGGGCTGTCCATAGGCCATGTGTCACCGGAAGCCGCCTCAGGGGGCACTATCGCCTTGATTGAAAATGGTGATGCCATTGAAATCGATATCCCGGCCCGCAGCATCACGCTTAAGCTGAGTGATGCAGAGCTTGCCCGGCGCCGTGAGGCGATGCAGGCCAAGGGGCCTTTGGCCTGGAAGCCGTTGGCGCGGGTACGCCCTGTGTCGCTGGCGCTCAAGGCTTATGCCATGTTGGCCACCAGTGCCGACAAGGGCGCCGTGCGTGATCGCACTAAGTTGGAGGGCTAGTATGTTGGCGTTGGCATCCAAGAGTCAGTTGTCGCTGGCCAACTATTATCTGCAGAAGATCCTCTTGTCCCATGTCTATGATGTGGCGCGGGTTACCCCGCTGTCGAGTCTGAACAAGTTGTCGGCCCGCCTGGGCTGCCAGGTGTTTCTCAAACGCGAGGATATGCAACCGGTACACTCGTTCAAACTGCGTGGCGCCTATAACCGCATCGCCGTCTTGAGCCCCGCTGAGTGCGAAAACGGAGTGGTATGTGCCTCGGCTGGTAATCACGCACAGGGCGTTGCCATGTCGGCTTCGAGTCGCGGGGTCGACGCCGTGATAGTGATGCCAACCACCACCCCGGACATCAAGATAGATGCGGTGCGCCGCCTTGGCGGCAATGTGGTGCTTCATGGGCAGTCGTTCGATCAGGCCAATCAGTATGCCATGTCGCTGGCCCAGGATGAGGGGCGGGTGTTTATTCCCCCCTTTGATGATGAGGCGGTAATCGCCGGGCAGGGCACGGTTGCCCAGGAGATGCTGCAGCAGCAAAGAGATCTTGAAGTGGTGTTTGTGCCAGTGGGCGGCGGTGGCTTAATCGCTGGCATTGCCGCCTACTACAAAGCTGTGATGCCCGAGGTGAAGATCATCGGCGTCGAGCCGGAAGATGCCGCCTGTCTTAAGGCAGCGCTGGAAGCGGATGAACCTGTGACGCTGGAGCAGGTGGGTTTGTTTGCCGATGGGGTGGCGGTTAAGCGTATAGGTCAGGAGCCTTTTCGATTGGCGCGGGAATATGTCGATGAGGTGGTGACTGTCAGCTCGGATGAAATCTGCGCTGCGGTCAAGGATATCTTTGAGGATACCCGCGCCATTGCCGAACCTGCCGGTGCTTTGTCGCTGGCCGGGCTGAAAAAGTATGTCGGTGACAAGGGCAAGGGCGAGAAACTGGCGGCGATTCTCAGCGGGGCCAATGTCAATTTTCACAGCCTGAGATATGTGTCCGAGCGCTGCGAACTGGGCGAGCATAAAGAGGCGGTGCTGGCAGTGACCATTCCGGAAAGGCCTGGCTCCTTCCTGCATTTTTGTGAACTGCTGGAGCGGCGGGTGATGACAGAGTTCAACTATCGTTTCAGCGGGCGCGATCGCGCCGTGGTCTTTGCCGGGATCCGTCTTAGCGAAGGTGTCAGCGAGCTGCAGGCGATTATCTCATCTCTGGAGAGTGCCGGTTTTGCGGTGCAGGATCTATCTGCCGATGAGGCGGCCAAACTGCATGTGCGTTATATGGTGGGCGGCTTGCCACCCGAGCCTTTGGAAGAAAAACTGCTCAGCTTTGAATTCCCGGAGCATCCCGGAGCCTTGCTGCAGTTTCTCACGACATTAAAGAGTAAGTGGAACATCAGTTTGTTTCACTATCGCAACCATGGCGCCGCCTTTGGGCGGGTGCTGGCCGGCTTTGAAGTGCCCAAGGCCGATGAAGCCGCCTTTGATCAGTTTCTGGATGAGTTGGGGTTTGTCTGTCAGGACGAAACGGATAACCCCGCTTACCGGCTGTTTCTGGCGCGCCCAGGCCAGTGAGATCCTGAAAGGATTAAGGTCGACTGTCTTCGCCAAAAGCAGGGGCAGTCCGGCGGTCAGTTTTATGCTATGGTCTTGAGTTATTATTCTAATCCGTACCCTGAAACCTCTTGTAAGGAGAGCCAAGATGTTTGCTGCACCCTCGGTTAGCGCTTTTAACCCTCCCCGCCGGATCCTGATGGGCCCCGGCCCTTCGGATGTCTATCCTCAGGTATTGGCGGCGCAGTCGCGGCCGACGGTTGGGCATCTGGATCCTCTGTTTGTGGCCATGATGGATGAGCTCAAGAGTCTCATTCAATATGCGTTTCAAACCCGCAATGAGATGACTATAGCGGTTTCTGCCCCGGGCAGCGCCGGTATGGAGACCTGTTTCGTTAACCTGGTGGAGCCGGGCGAAAAGGTGATTGTCTGCCGTAACGGGGTGTTTGGCGACAGAATGCGCCAGAACGTCGAGCGGATTGGCGCCGAGGCGGTGATGCTGGATTTCGAATGGGGCACAGCGGTTGACCCAGAAGTGGTGGAAGCTGCGCTGAAGGCGCATCCCGATGCCGCCTTCCTGGCCTTTGTGCACGCCGAAACCTCCACCGGCGCGCTTTCCGACGCCAAAACGCTGTGCGCCCTGGCGCGTGAGCATGGCTGTCTGTCGATTGTCGATGCCGTAACTTCCCTCGGAGGCGTCGAGCTCAGAGTCGATGATTGGGGCATAGATGCCATCTATTCCGGCAGTCAGAAGTGCCTCTCCTGTGTGCCGGGTTTGTCCCCCGTGTCTTTCTCACCGGCCGCAGTGGCTAAACTCAAGGCGCGCAAGAGCCCGGTGCAGAGCTGGTTCCTGGATCAGTCCCTGGTGATGGGGTATTGGAGCGGTGATGGCAAGCGCAGTTATCACCACACAGCGCCGGTTAATGCTCTGTACTCACTGCACGAAGCGCTGCGGTTACTGGCTGAAGAAGGGCTGGAAAATGCCTGGCAGCGCCACCGGGAGATGCACCTTTTGCTGCGTCAGGGGCTTGAGTCCATGGGGCTAGAATTTGTGGTGGCCGAGCAGAGCCGCTTGCCGCAGCTCAACGCAGTTTATATCCCGCAAGGTGTCGACGATGGCGCCGTGAGAAAGCAGCTGTTGGATAATTATAATCTGGAGATAGGTGCCGGCCTCGGCGCCTTGGCCGGAAAGGCTTGGCGTATCGGCCTGATGGGTTACGGTGCCAGACGGGAAAATGTTGCCCTTTGCCTGCGGGCTCTGGCCGAAGTGCTTAACTGATAGCCCGCCTTTAGATAAACGCCCCGTCCAATGACGGGGCGTTTTCGTTTTAGCCTTTACTCACAGCCCCTGTGAACCAAGGTTCCAGGCGGCGATAGCTGTGACTGCCGACATAGATAGTCAAGGCCGACAATATTCCTCCCAGCAGGGTCGAGGTTAATACATCGACACTCCAGTGCATTCCCAGCAACATACGGCTCAGCCCCATCAACAGCGCCCAGCAGATAAGCAGCGCCGGAAGCCAGAGATTATTGTGCCTTAGCAGAAAGAAACTGCTGCACATAGTCAGGGTCACGGCAAAAATGGTGTGGCCGGAGGGAAAGGAAAACCCTGTTTCTATCTGCCAGTGGCGCTGGATCTGTGTCGAGATCGGCATATCCAGCGGTGATACCCCGGGAAGAACCTGGGCCAACAGCTCCCTGCGGGCATATTTGTCTATGCTGTAGAACTCCTTGATATCCAGATGCTGCTGGTGGGACAGCCATTCGATATAGGGCCGTGATTCGGCAAATACCAGCTTGAGCTGTTCATTGAGCAACAAACACAGCACCAAGCCCAGCGAAGTGCAGAACATCATCTTCAGCCAGCTGCCCCTCGGCAGGATAAAAAAGCTGATGGCAAACACCAACAACACAGTGCTTACGCCCCAGGGGGCCGAACCGGACACGGTTAACCAGTACCAAAACTGAGCGGCGGCACTGTCGAGATTGAGCCAGGGGAAGAGCGGCTCTGACAGGGAAAACAGCGCCAGCGGCAAGCTGAGCAGAAACAGCCAACAAATGGCCAGGGAGGTCAAAGGGACGGCTGCATATTTCATTAATACACCCTTATCGGAACGGACAAACCGCCATTGTGCCAGAGAAAGGAAGTGCAGCAAGTACTATTCAGTGTTTGGTTAAGCTGAGTGTCATGTTGCGCTAAACAGGGGCCGAAGTTGTTTTCTGCTACCGGGGCGCGGTGGCAATGAGGGCCAGGATTGATGACACTGATTAAAAACGGCTACAGAGTACCCA
Source organism: Shewanella sp. BJSY2023SW001 (assembly GCF_047314685.1). NCBI lineage: Bacteria > Pseudomonadati > Pseudomonadota > Gammaproteobacteria > Alteromonadales > Shewanellaceae > Shewanella > Shewanella sp. BJSY2023SW001. The sequence continues at coordinate 7,013 of NZ_JBKORF010000060.1, read as the reverse complement.
GAGTTTCTGATATGGCATTGTCTTGATATAGCCAATGTGACTGAAAGTTGAATATAAAAAAGCCCCTGCTAGAGGGGCTTTCCAAGAATTCAAATACCAAGTGGATTACTTGATTTTGGCTTCTTTGTAGATAACGTGCTGACGAACTACGGGATCAAATTTTTTGATCTCCATTTTCTCAGGCATGTTACGCTTGTTCTTGTCGGTAGTGTAGAAGTGACCAGTCTTGGCGCTTGAAACCAGCTTGATCTTCTCACGATTTCCTTTAGCTTTAGCCATTTTCTATTACACCTTCTCGCCACGGGCACGAAGTTCAGCAACAACGACTTCGATACCTTTCTTGTCGATAATGCGCATACCCTTGGTAGAAACGCGCAATTGTACGAAACGCTTTTCGTCTTCTAACCAGAAACGGTGGTTCTGCAGGTTAGGTAAAAAACGACGACGAGTTGCGTTTTTTGCGTGCGAACGGTTGTTACCAACCATTGGTCGCTTGCCAGTAACTTGGCATACTCTTGACATGTCAATCTTCTCCAAAAAACAATTTTAACGCTCGAGCATTAATGTGCCTCGTATGGCCGTCGCCCGAGGCACAAAGAGGGCGCATGTTATACAGGATAACTGAGGAAAGATCAAGCGATGGATCAAACTATCCATCCGCGTTCTGCGAAGGAAACTATCTCGCAATCCCCTACAACCATATGATCCAGAAGTGAAACATCTATGGTTGCGAGCGCACATTTCAACCGCTCAGTAATTCGCCTGTCAGCCTGGCTGGGCTCAGCCACGCCGGACGGGTGATTATGGCAAACTATGACCGCCGCGGCCTGTTTTTCCAGCACCAGTCTAACCACCTCTCGCGGATAGACGGATGCAGAGTCCAGGGTGCCATGGAATAATTCCACGAATTGGATTACTCGGTGCTGGCTGTCCAGCAACAGAATCGCAAACACCTCGGTGGCACGGTCTGCTAATTGTCTCATTAAATAGTCGCGAGTCAAATCCGGATTTGTCAAAACCGGCCCTCTTTGCAGCTTTTCCCGGGAAATTCGCCTCGAAAGTTCGGCGGCGGCCTGCAATTGGGTATATTTCACCGGTCCCATTCCCGGAATTCGGGCAACTTGATTCAGCGGTGCCACCAAAAGTTGCCGCAGTGAGCCGAATGCCGCGAGCAAATCTCTGGCCAATTCGACCGCACTCTGTCCCGCCAGGCCGTTACGCAGCAAGACCGCCAGTAACTCGGCATCACTCAGGCTCTTGGCTCCCTGCTGCAGCAACTTTTCCCTTGGGCCCTCTCCTGTAGGCCAGTCTCTGATACCCATCCTTGGCTCCCGTCCCTGTGCCCTATACTTTGTTTCAATTATGGTCGAGATTTTTGAAGCTGCATCCTGCCAAGTCGGGGGAGCTTTGTGATATCTTAGCCGCCAATTACCATCAGTTGATTGTCTCTATGAGCCTGAAGCATAAAAAAATCCTCTTGGGGATTGGCGGTGGCATTGCCGCCTACAAGAGTGCCGATCTGGTGCGGCGCCTGCAGGACAGAGGTGCCGAAGTCAGGGTCGTCATGAGCCAGAGCGCCATGGAATTCATTACTCCGCTGACCTTGCAGGCGTTATCCGGCCATCCTGTGGCCTCAGATCTGCTGGATCCTGCGGCCGAGGCTGCCATGGGGCATATCGAATTGGCCCGCTGGGCCGATCTGGTTATCATTGCCCCCGCTACCGCCAACCTGTTGGCCCGCATTCGTGCCGGTATGGCCGATGAACTGATCACCACCACCTGCCTGGCAACGGCGGCTAAGGTGATGCTCTGCCCGGCGATGAACCAACAGATGTACCAAAACGCAGCGACCCAGGAGAACCTCAAGGTGCTGGCAGAGCGCGGCTATGGTATCTGGGGCCCGGATAGCGGTAGCCAAGCCTGTGGTGAAGTCGGCCCGGGGCGTATGCTGGAACCCAATGATATCGCCCAGCGAGCCGCCGCTTGCTTTGAGCCACAGCTGTTGGCCGGCCAAAAGTTGCTGCTCACCGCCGGACCGACCCGCGAAGCGATAGATCCTGTGCGTTATATTTCCAACCACAGCTCAGGCAAGATGGGGTTTGCACTGGCCTCTGCGGCGGCGCAGATGGGCGCCGAAGTGACTCTGGTCAGCGGCCCGGTTAATTTGGCTACCCCGGCAGGGGTGACTCGAGTCGATGTGCAATCGGCCAAAGAGATGCTCGATGCCGTGATGCAACGGGTGGAACAACAGGATATTTTTATTGGCTGCGCCGCAGTGGCAGACTATCGTGTCGCCGATGTCGCCGAAGCCAAAATAAAAAAATCTTCCGAAACCATGGCATTGGCACTGGTGCGTAACCCGGATATTCTGGCCACGGTCGCCAGCCATTCTATCCGGCCCTTTACCGTGGGTTTTGCGGCAGAAACCCATGAAGTGGAGACCTACGCGCGTGACAAGCTCAAGCGCAAGAAACTCGATATGATTGCCGCCAACGATGTGTCTGTTCCGGGTCAGGGTTTCAATGCCGACCGGAATGCTCTGAAAGTATTTTCTGCAACAGGTTGTGATGAACTGCCGGCCACCGACAAGTTGAGCCTGGCCAAACAGTTGCTGATCCTGATAGCGAAGCATAAAAACCACTCATGAAAACACCCATAGAACTGAAAATTCTCGACTCGCGTATTGGCAGTGAATTTCCGCTGCCAAGCTATGCGACCCCAGGCAGTGCCGGCATGGATCTGCGCGCCATGCTGGACACCAGCATCACCATAGCCCCGGGTGAAACAGTGTTGATCCCGACCGGAATTGCGGTTCACGTGGCCGACCCTTCTCTGGCGGCGGTGATCCTGCCCCGCTCGGGGCTGGGCCATAAAAACGGCATAGTACTCGGCAACCTGGTCGGCCTGATCGACTCTGACTATCAGGGCCCGCTGATGGTTTCCTGCTGGAACCGCAGCCAGACACCTTTCACCCTGGAGATAGGTGACCGCTTGGCCCAATTGGTGTTTGTGCCCGTCGTTCAAGCCCAGTTCAAACTGGTGGATGAGTTTGACACCTCGGACAGAGGCGAGGGTGGCTTCGGTCACTCAGGCACTCAATAATCCCTGCCACTGACAGAGCGAAACATGGCTGTAAAAGAAAAAATCAATCGTCGTGAACACATACTCCAATCCCTTGCCAGAATGCTGGAAACCAATCCGGGGCAAAGGATTACCACTGCCAAGTTGGCCTCGGAAGTTGGCGTGTCGGAAGCGGCGCTCTATCGCCACTTTCCCAGCAAGGCGCGGATGTTTGAAGGCCTGATTGAGTTTATTGAAGACTCTCTGCTGTCACGCATCAACCTCATCATGGATGAGGAGAAAGACACCATGAAACGCTGCCAACAGGCACTGCAGCTGTTATTGGTGTTTGCCGAGCGCAACCCAGGGATCTCCCGGGTTCTGAGCGGTGATGCCCTGCTGGGCGAAAATGAGCGTCTCAGAGAACGGATCAATCTGTTGTTTGCCAAGTTGGAAACCCATCTAAAGCAGATCCTGCGGGAAAAGTCCCTGCGAGAAGGGCAAAAATTCGCCCTGGATGAAGCCATTCTGGCAAATCTGCTGTTGGCGGTGGCCGAAGGTCGCATTGCCCAGTTTGTTCGCAGTGAATTCAAGCTCAAGCCAACGGCTCACTTCGAGGAGCAGTGGCAGTTTATTCAAAGCCAGTTATTGCAGAGCTGAATACCCTATTTTTTTCGGGATAAAGGACGGTAAAAACCGTCCTTTTTTTATGGATTTAGCCTTGTCCAAACCCAAGCATTTAATTAACATTGAACAAACATAGGTTACTTATAATAAACACAAGGATGTAAAATGAAATTCCAACCTTTGTTGACCGGTATATTATTGCTGGCCCCCGCACTCGCACTGGCCCAGAGTAATCAAACGCCCACGCCGGCAGAAATTTTCAGCCAGGGGGCGCAATACACCAATGTGAAAATCTCCCCCTCCGGTGACTATCTCAGCGTGATCATGAATCACGAAGGAAAAGATAAGCTACTGATCCTCAATACTGAAGACCTCAGTGCCAAGCATATTGTTTACTTCCCGGGCAATGCCCAAGTGGGCAGTTACACCTGGGTCAACGATGAACGTGTCGTGGTCGCCAAGGAATACCTCAAGGGCTGGGATGATCGCCCGCTCTACTATGGTGAATTGATGGCGGTGAATGCCGACGGCTCCAAGGTTGCTTATCTGTTCGGTTACAATTCGGGCCAGCAACAAACCGGTTCCCACTTGAAGAAAAACACCGCCATCCAGGCCACTGCCTATGTGCTCGATCCCTTGCCGGATGATGACCGTTACATGTTGGTTAATGCCATCCCCTGGAACGGCGGTCGCAGCCTGGATTACGAACAGTTGCAGGATGTCTATCGGGTTGATGTCTACCGCGGCACTCGCAAGAAAATTACCCGCTCTCCCATAGGAATGGCCAGCTTCATGACAGATGATGACGGTGAGGTGCGCTTTGTGGCCGGTCAGGACAGAAGCAACAACACCCGTATTTTCTACCGTAATGACGGTGAATGGATTGACACCGACAAGCTGAATATCGGCCTGAAGGACTTTACCCCAATCTCCTTCACCGAAGACCCCAACAGCGTCTATGCCGCCGCCTCCCAGGCCGATGAGCCCAAGGCCGTGTATCGGGTCAATCTGAAAACCGGTGAAAAGAAGATGATGGTCAATGACGCCAGAGTCGAGCCGGACAACTTCTGGATCAACGGCCAAAACAAACAGCTCTACGCGGTGGAGTTTGCCAACGGTTACCCAACCTACGCCTTTGTTGATCCGGAAGATCAGCATGCAGTGTATCTGAAGCAGCTGCTGGCCAGTCTGCCGGGGCATCAGGTTCGCATCATCAGCGAGACCCGTAACGCCGACAAGATGATCATTCTGGCCTTCAACGACCGCAACCCGGGTGATTACTATCTGTTTGATACTAAAACGGTCAAACTCAGACATCTGCTGCGTACCATGGAAAGCATAGATCCGGCCAAAATGGCTGAAGTGAAACCCATGGATATCAAGGTGCGTGACGGCATGACGATTCAGGCCTATTTGACCTTGCCTCCCGGCAAAGATCCCAAGCAGTTGCCTCTGGTGGTCAACCCGCACGGCGGCCCACACTATGTCAGGGACAGCTGGGGCTTTGATCCTCAAAACCAGATGCTGGCCAATCAGGGCATAGCCGTACTGCAGGTTAACTTCCGCGGTTCGGGTGGTTATGGCGAAGCCTTCCAGCAAGCGGGCTACCGCAAGTGGGGCAGTGAAATTCAGTACGACATCATAGACGCCACCCGCCATTTGATAGATCAAGGCATAGTGGACAAGCAGCGCATCTGTATCGTCGGCGGCAGTTTTGGCGGCTACAGCGCGCTGCAAAGCTCGGTCATGGAGCCGGATCTGTTCAAGTGCGCCATCGGCTTTGCCGGGGTGTACGATCTGGAAATGATGTTTAAAGAAGGTGACGTGCAGGCACGTGACTCGGGCACTAGCTACCTGCGAACTGTGCTTGGTCAGGATCAAGCCGTGCTGCGCGCTATGTCGCCCACTCGCAACGTCGACAAGCTCAAGGCCAACCTGCTGCTTGTGCACGGCGGCAATGATGAGCGCGCCCCCATAGAGCAGTTTGAAGCCCTGGAAGATGCGCTCAAGAAGCATAACTACCCCTACCAGAAAATCATCATGGATGATGAGGGTCACGGTTTCTACGATGAAAGCCACAGAGCCATCTACTATCAGAAAATGCTCAACTTCCTGAAGCAGAATCTGGGCGTTTAAGTTTAACTGCCGTAAACCAAGCCGCTCTCCAGAGAGCGGCTTTTTTCGTGCTATGGGGCTTTTCTGGTATGAATTTACAGCAAATAGCGGTATCCTCCGCTTCCCGCAGATAAATGTGAAAAGCGTCACACAGCTTGCGCGGACAGTAACAAACGGAAGGCGCTTGCTTGGCGTCTATCCGCCGGAGGAAAACAATGGCATTGAGTGAAGCAGCTTTGATGGTTCAGACCGCGCTCCTGGAGCGAGGACTCGAGACCCCCATGGTACCCTGTGGCTTGTCGGCCGAGGAGCGCAAGGAAAAAATAGAGGCCCATATGAAGGCCATTTTGACCTTGATGTCGCTGGATCTGAGCGACGATAGCCTGATGGATACGCCGAAACGTATCGCCAAGATGTATGTCGACGAAATTTTCTCCGGCCTCGACTATGCCAACTTCCCCAAGATCACTGTTATCGACAACAAGATGGGCTTCGATGAAATGGTGCGGGTGCAGGATATCAGCCTCACCAGCACCTGTGAGCACCATCTGGTGACCATAGACGGCACGGCCACTGTGGCCTATCTGCCGCGAAAGAAGATCATCGGCCTGTCGAAGATCAATCGCATAGTGCGTTTCTTTGCCCAGCGGCCACAGGTGCAGGAGCGCCTGACCCAGCAAGTACTGGTCGCGTTGCAGACCCTGCTGGAAACCAAAGATGTGGCGGTAAAAATGGATGCGGTGCATTACTGCGTTAAATCCCGCGGTGTGATGGACTCCACCAGCTCCACCACCACTACGGCTCTTGGCGGCGTGTTCAAGTCCAACCCGGCCACCCGCGCCGAGTTTCTGCATCAGGCCAAATAGCCTCTCCGTAATAAAAAAACGCTGCCAAGGCAGTAATGCCGTTCACTTAGTGTGAACGGCATTTTTCTTAGGCTTAATGGGATACTTGTTTTTACTCATTTTTAACGCACGTGGATAGGCTCTATCGCGTTTCCCATCAAGCTTGAACTGCCTCGCATTACGCACTATGTCCAAGACATCTCTCGGGACATTCCCTGGCGTTTGAGATGACAGCTGAGTCAGTTTAAAAATGATATAACTCGATGCATCTCTAAAACTTAATTGGTTCGGATGTAACGACGGTAAGCTTTTAGCCATCAACACCATCTTGTATCTAATGAGGTTATAGGCCAACAGTACCCCCCA
>NZ_JBKORF010000059.1:382-3869 GCF_047314685.1 Shewanella sp. BJSY2023SW001 | reverse complement strand
CACCAATTATCGCTTAGGTAAGGAGGTGATCCAGCCCCAGGTTCCCCTAGGGCTACCTTGTTACGACTTCACCCCAGTCATGAACCACACCGTGGTAAACGCCCTCCCGAAGGTTAAGCTATCTACTTCTGGTGCAGCCCACTCCCATGGTGTGACGGGCGGTGTGTACAAGGCCCGGGAACGTATTCACCGTGGCATTCTGATCCACGATTACTAGCGATTCCGACTTCATGGAGTCGAGTTGCAGACTCCAATCCGGACTACGACCGGCTTTATGAGATTAGCTCCACCTCGCGGCTTCGCAACCCTCTGTACCGACCATTGTAGCACGTGTGTAGCCCTACTCGTAAGGGCCATGATGACTTGACGTCGTCCCCACCTTCCTCCGGTTTATCACCGGCAGTCTCCCTAAAGTTCCCGGCATTACCCGCTGGCAAGTAAGGATAGGGGTTGCGCTCGTTGCGGGACTTAACCCAACATTTCACAACACGAGCTGACGACAGCCATGCAGCACCTGTCTCAGAGTTCCCGAAGGCACCAATCCATCTCTGGAAAGTTCTCTGGATGTCAAGAGTAGGTAAGGTTCTTCGCGTTGCATCGAATTAAACCACATGCTCCACCGCTTGTGCGGGCCCCCGTCAATTCATTTGAGTTTTAACCTTGCGGCCGTACTCCCCAGGCGGTCTACTTAATGCGTTAGCTTGAGAGCCCAGTGTTCAAGACACCAAACTCCGAGTAGACATCGTTTACGGCGTGGACTACCAGGGTATCTAATCCTGTTTGCTCCCCACGCTTTCGTGCCTGAGCGTCAGTCTTTGTCCAGGGGGCCGCCTTCGCCACCGGTATTCCTCCAGATCTCTACGCATTTCACCGCTACACCTGGAATTCTACCCCCCTCTACAAGACTCTAGTTTGCCAGTTCGAAATGCGGTTCCCAGGTTGAGCCCGGGGCTTTCACATCTCGCTTAACAAACCGCCTGCGCACGCTTTACGCCCAGTAATTCCGATTAACGCTCGCACCCTCCGTATTACCGCGGCTGCTGGCACGGAGTTAGCCGGTGCTTCTTCTGCGAGTAACGTCACAGATGTAAGGTATTAACTTACACCCTTTCCTCCTCGCTGAAAGTGCTTTACAACCCGAAGGCCTTCTTCACACACGCGGCATGGCTGCATCAGGGTTTCCCCCATTGTGCAATATTCCCCACTGCTGCCTCCCGTAGGAGTCTGGGCCGTGTCTCAGTCCCAGTGTGGCTGATCATCCTCTCAGACCAGCTAGGGATCGTTGCCTAGGTGAGCCATTACCTCACCTACTAGCTAATCCCACCTGGGCTTATCCATCAGCGCAAGGCCCGAAGGTCCCCTGCTTTCCCCCGTAGGGCGTATGCGGTATTAGCAGTCGTTTCCAACTGTTATCCCCCACAAATGGGCAAATTCCCAGGCATTACTCACCCGTCCGCCGCTCGTCATCTTCAAAAGCAAGCTTTTGAAATGTTACCGCTCGACTTGCATGTGTTAGGCCTGCCGCCAGCGTTCAATCTGAGCCATGATCAAACTCTTCAATTAAAGTTTTGGTTGATTCCGAAGAATCGACTCAATGAATTCTGTTCGTATGAACACTCTTCATCGAGTTAAATCGTTTTGTCGATTTCTCAATGCCTGTGAGTGTCCACACAGATTTGCTTGTTTATCTTGTTAAAGAGCAATCCCTTAGACGCTGTGGCCATCGGGTCAGGGCTGCGTATTCTACGCTTTCCTGCTGCGGCGTCAAGAGGTATTTACCATCTTTTTTCGCCTGTCGTTGAAAGGACTCAAGAGCCTCTTTTCTTCGACCCTGTCACGTCTTTCGCGTTGCCGCTGTGCCGTGTCAGTGGGAGCGCATTATAGGGAGCCTGAACTTTTGTGCAAGGGCTTTTTAAAAGAAAAAACCACTTTATTGACTGACTGTAGAAACCCCGCTCAACCACACAGCTTACCTACCCATTAACCACAGACTTATCCACAAACTGAGTTGTATAAGCAATTCTGCTAGTCAGACTCAGGAGAAAGATTCATCCCATGTAATACACCTCATTAGCCATGAAACCAGTCAGAAATAATTGAGATTCAGCATAATTGCTGAAATGTTTTCTCATCCCGTACAGGGTTGTGCCTAAATTAATAGCCTAGAAACAAGAATCCCCAAGTTTAGCTGCACGGCTCAGCGACTTTGAGTACCCGGCATCTTCATACATGCCGATGATAAAATAACTGCGCCAACTAACTTAGCAATCACATAGCTATATTTTTAGTCTGGGGCAACTTAGAGCATTAGTGAATAGCTATAGATAAACGATTAATACCTACCACTCTTCATTAGCTCAGTTGCGGCCGCTGCATTTATCAAGAATACGCACGGACAACTATGTCCTTAACAGCCCTGCTGGGTGCGAGTCGAACTAGTGTTAATACTTGGGTCGCAAATTACCTGGCTGATGGGCTCAATGGTTTGCTTGATAAACCTAAACCCGGACAACCCAATCAACTCTCTCATCAATTAGAGCAAATTAAAAAGTTTATCGAGAAAAATGCCATCAAGCAGGATGGTGTACCGTTTACTCCATGCGCTTGATTTCAGTCTCATCCCGGGTCATCTTCCACTTGAGCGTGTGGATGTGTGGTTCCAAGACGAAGCCAGATTTGGCCAAAACGACAAGACTTTGGGCAAAACGGAGTAGCCGTCCCCGTGCCGTCAAACAGCAGCAGTTTGATTATGGGTATCTGTTTGGGGCAGTCTGCCCAAGTAACGGTAAAACGGAAGCATTGATTACGCCCTTGGTCAACAAAGATGCCATGATGCTTCACCTTGACTCACTTTGATTAAGTTGCCCACTTATTCCCCAGAGCTGAACCCGATGGAGCAAGTTTGGTAATGGCTCAGACAACACTGTCTTTCCAACCGAGTATTCGATTGCTACGAGCAAATTGTTGAGCAAGTATCCCGAGCCTGGAATACCTTCATTGAGAATACTGGTCGGGTGAAATCTCTGTGCTCCAGGGGCTGGATAGATCAGGGACTGGATAAATCTGACCAGATAAACCAGTCGAGCCATTCTCAACATATCCACAGCACCATCTCACATGGGGGCGAAAGACATCTGCTCATCAAGCACAGCTTGATAGATGGCTGTAGCGCGAAGCAGCTTGGCTGCGAGCTGAGGGGCACACACTGCGCCAGCCGCTTTGGGCTGCATGTTAAGTCGTGCTCGCTGGAAGCGAGACAAACAAAAAAGTGAAAATAAAATTGGGCGTCTGGCGATGGCCAGCTTCGAGCAAGCTCTGCGCGTTCGTTTGTCGCATCAAACTGAGTTTGATAAACACGACAACCTCACCCTACCCACATGGGATTGTGCCTCACTGCGTTCGGACTCTTTATCTTCCCCATGTGAGAGTGGACATATCAAAATGCTATTAAAACGAAAAATCCCCAACACAGAGTGCTGGGGATTTT
>NZ_JBKORF010000059.1:0-371 GCF_047314685.1 Shewanella sp. BJSY2023SW001 | reverse complement strand
GGCGTCTGGCGATGACCTACTCTCACATGGGGAGACCCCACACTACCATCGGCGCGATTGCGTTTCACTTCTGAGTTCGGGATGGGATCAGGTGGGACCACAATGCTATTGTCACCAGACAAATTTTGTTGCTGCTATTTAGTGCCTAGCAGCTGAATATGGTGCTGATACCCAGAATCGAACTGGGGACCTCATCCTTACCAAGGATGCGCTCTACCGACTGAGCCATATCAGCAAATTCAACTTTGATTTCACTTTATCTACAGTGAAAATCATAAATTGGGCGTCTGGCGATGACCTACTCTCACATGGGGAGACCCCACACTACCATCGGCGCGATTGCGTTTCACTTCTGAGTTCGGGATGGGATC
>NZ_JBKORF010000058.1:0-3020 GCF_047314685.1 Shewanella sp. BJSY2023SW001 | reverse complement strand
TTATGTGACATCAGTTGGTTCATGCGTTGTCTCAACGAACCGATAGCGCGTCAAGCCAATCAGGAAGATAACTGTACCGGCCGATTCTGGGAAGGAAGATTTAAATCACAAGCCTTACTGGATGAAGCCGCGGTGTTAACCTGCATGGCCTACGTTGACCTCAATCCCATCAGAGCCAAGATGGCGGATACGCCTGAGCAGTCGGAACATACCAGCATTCGGCTACGTATTCAGGCAGCCTTGAAATACGAACAACCCGCCAAGCTACTGCCCTTTATTGGAAATGAATGCGATAACCAGCGCAGTGGTATTGCGTTTTGGCTCAAGGATTATCTTGAATTGGTGGATGATACCGGGCGCTGTATTCGCAATGATAAACGTGGCGCGATAGGTGAAAAGAGTGCCAAGCTACTGACGCGGTTGAATATCCCTCATGAGAACTGGCTCAAGCTTACCACTGAATTTGGAAGACTATTTCGTGGACCGGTAGGCACCTTGCAAGAGCTCAGCTGTTACTGCGAACATTTGGAGAAGCGACGACGGCATTTTGCAACCAGTTGCCAGTACTTTCAAACGGCTTGAACCCCACTCTATCTCAACCGCAGTCATTGAAATCCCCTGAACCATGGGTGGGGCTAGCACGGCTCAAATCTCACATTTTTGCGTGAAATCGGTTCGATTTCATCAAACCTCTGCAACTCACGGATATCTTTCTACCTCCGGGTGCTCAAATCCCCTAGCGGTGCTTGAACGCAGACCGAAAGAAGATTAAGTTATTGTTTTAAAGTGGGTGGCTTGATTTTTTTGTTTTAACTGGCTGTCCTATCTTTTAACTGTGTTTCTACCTTAACCTGATGATTTTTATCTAAATCATCAGGGGATTCATCAGTACAGAGCTACTCGGCTTGTCAGAGCCTTATAAAGGTGTGGATATCATGCTTTTTTTAATTTAATTACTATTTGGTTTGTAGATAAAACTATATAAAATTTCATCCTCAGACACTTTCTCAATATTCCTGTGACTCTGAATTCTAAGGTAGCAGTCTATAAAATTCTTTGCATCTTCTGCTGAATTGAAAAGTCCATTTCTGTTAAGTAAGGTGAAAAACTCTTCGAACTCAACTTGTATAGAATTATCTATTTTTGAGGCGAATAATTCTTCCTTTATTGGGTAGTGACCATTGCAATCTATATCAATACCAATAAACCCATCTTCTTTCACAGTAATCTCATCAGCTTTTTTTACTGAGTAAACTTCTATTGTCTCGTAACTAAAATCGTCATCATTTTCATTAAGCCAGTCTAAAACTAGTTTAGCTTTTTCTCTGGTTTGAAAAAGACGATACATTAAATTTTGAGAGTATGAATCCTCAGCTTCCTTGGTAAGTTTTTTGATATTTTCAGGCACGCTATCAGGTAACCAATAGTCCCATGACCTACCACATCCACAGTATATTTTATTTGAAACTCTCAAAATCTTGTTAACTTGATCTGTTGCAAAATAGTAAGTTTGCAAATCCGCTCTTACAACGATAATAGTACCTGATATCACGCTACTTCTCCCTCTCTATGGGCTCTGTGGGAATGTGCTTATCTCCTATACCTGACCTCATACGATCAATATGAATATGTTCCCCTCCTTTCCAGTGGTTTTCATTTCCACCTCCCTGTCTTCCTTTTTCTCCTCTGTGATCTGAGGTTTTATTCCCCATTTCCTCTGCTAAATCTATGTATGCATCAGCATCATCATTACTTAATCTATTCCCTCTTCGAGTATCACCATTTAACATGTCTTGTAATGCTCTTTCCTCGCTGGAATGAGGACCAGTTTTTCCTTCATTATTTGATTGATTTTCTGAGTTTCCCTGCTCTGCAGTCAATATGATTGCAACTACTGCAACTATCGGATTGCCGGTCCTGATTGCACCAGAAACCACATCTTGCTTGGTGATGTTTGGGGCTTTAACGTTTCCGCCCGTTTGTCCCACTACTGGCGGAGGCGGTGCAAATAAGGCTAAAGCAAACTCCCCATCCGGATCCACATATTTATATGGATTATTATTGGCATACGTATACCGATTAAACGAATACACATCCCTGAACCCAACCGGATCATCCGCATAGAACCGCCCAATCAGCGGATCATAGTATCGTGCCTGCATATAGGTCAGGTTCAAGTCCTCATCCTGCAGGTGGCCTGTGTAGCCTATACCGGCCTTGTCTCCCCCCAATCGTTTGCCAAACGGCTCGTAATGACTGCGACTGGTGATGTTGCCGGCACTGTCCGATTCTGCAACGACTGACCCCAGCATATCTGTATGCTGATATCTAACTGTGGTTGCTGATACTTGGCTGCATACTAACAGTAACAGCAGCGTTAGGAGTTGAATTATTCGTTCCATGAGTATTCCCCTTACATGTAATCACCGCCGCCGCTACTGCCGCCGCGAGCTGTCGCAATAGCGCTTTTGCTGCCGCCGTTTCCTGTGCAAGTGACACTGATGTTATACACTGTGCCATTCTTTAATTCTGTTTGTGTGCCACTTGTACCTACCAGGGTAATAGTGCCCATGTTGATACCATTCCGATACTTTTGAATCGTACCGCTGCAGCTCGTGGATGAAGTTGACGACCAGGCTATTCGGTGCGCTGGTACATCCACAATATCAAAACATTCTTGTTTAGGAGGGCATTCACCACCAATCATGGTGTCTGATATATTGATATTCACTGTAGGAGCCGGCACAACAACCGAGGAGGTTGGGTCATCCACTTCAGCAACTATGGTTTTGCCCAAATATATACTGTCAGTCTTCATGCCGTTTTCAGAGACTCGATGTAACAACTGGCCCCCCTGACTGTACACACTGTAACTGTTTTTACCGCTTTCAGTTTTGCGTACCCGACGATTATGGCCATCGTAGCTGTAGTTGATACCTTTGGCTGAGACCATTTGCTGTCCCAGGTTATAGCTGAGCGGGTAACGGCCATTGTGGATGACATTGCCGCGGGTATCGTAC